>DKDS01000093.1 GCA_002451855.1 Ruminococcaceae bacterium UBA6842
GCACGCCGCCAGCGTTCGTCCTGAGCCAGGATCAAACTCTCTAAAATATTATATCTAAACGCCATCAGGCATTCAAATCTATCTTAGAGCATTTTCTGCTCATTCGCAATACTGACGTATTGTCTTGTCCTTTTACTTTTGAAAAGTACTCTTTATTCTCTCAATTTCTCTCGAGAATTGTCGGGTCCTTATTATTGTCGTTGTTTAATTTTCAAGGTCCGTTTGCCGCCCTCTTTTTCAGAGCGCCTGATTATAATACCACATCCATTACCTCTTGTCAACACTTTTTTTCGAAAAATTTCAAAAACTTTTTCCTGTTGTAATATTACACAATATATGGTATATATGCGGTTTTCCGTATAATATTCACGGCAATTATTTTACCAGACATCTGAGCTTTGCCAGTATTTTTTTCTCCGCGCGTGACACCTGAACCTGCGTCATATCGAGGAGCTTTGCGGTTTTGTTTTGGGTAAATGACTTATAATATCTTAATTCCACAATTTTTCTTTCGGTATCACTGAGCTTATCCATCGCAAAGTCAATCAACAGCTTGTCCGATATTTCGTCCTCGGTGCTTACTGTGGGAAGTCCTATTTCACATACGCCGTCCTCGCTTTCATAGGTCAGCGACAGCGTAGGCTGTGTCGCGCACAGTGCTTCCGTTACTTCCTCCGCATTAATTCCGAGCGCGTCGGCAATTTCCGAAATTTTCGGTTCTCTGCAAAGCTTTTGCTCAAGCCTTTGCTTTTCGTATGTTATTTTAAGTCCCAGCTCTTTTACACTTCTTGATACCTTGACCGCTCCGCCGTCGCGGAATAATCGCTTGATCTCTCCCAATATCACGGGAACCGCATAGGTCGAAAAGCACAGTCCTCTGTCCTCATCAAAGGCGTCGGTCGCCTTTATCAAACCTATACAGCCTGCCTGATATAAGTCGTCGTATTCTATTCCTCTTCCGACAAAACGCTTACACAGGGAATGTACAAGTCCGAGATTTGTTTCGATAAAACGGTCGCGTTCGCACTTTTCCTTAAGCATTAACGCCGTAGCGGCGGCTTATTTTTTTAACCATAACAATGCTTGTGCCTTTTCCTACCTTGGAACGCACCTTAACGGAATCCATAAAGCTTTGCATAACCGCAAAGCCAAGCCCCGCCCGTTCTCCGCCCACGGTCGTATAGAGAGGCTCCATTGCTTTTTCAACATTTTCTATACCGCAGCCGGTATCGCGGATCTTTATTCTGAGAATATTCCCGTCGCACAGCTCGCCCGATATGTATATTTTCCCGATTTTTTCCTTGTAGGCGTGAACGATACAATTTGTTACCGCTTCGGAAACGGCGGTTTTTATATCTCCGATTTCCTCAAGCGTGGGGTCAAGCTGTGAAGCAAAGGCGGCGACGCACGCACGGGCAAAGCTCTCGTTTGCCGACTTTGCCAAAACATTCATAGTGAATTTATTATTTACCTGCATTTTAACAATTACCCTCCAATTTTGCCAATCTTTCGAGTCCGGCAAGCTTCATCACCTTATATATTTGAGGCGACGCACCGGTAATATGAAGCTCTCCGCCGGTTTTTGATATATTTCTGTAACGCCCCATAACAAGCCCTATGCCGGAGCTGTCCATAAAGCTTATATTTTTAAAATTAAGAACGAGCGTACCGGGCATATTAAGCTCAACCGCACTGTCTATCGCCTCACGCATTTCTCTTGCCGTATGGTGGTCAAGCTCACCCGACAGGTACGCAGTTACCGTCTGACCGCTTGACCGTATTTCAACTGACATATATAAACACCTCACTAAACAATAAAGGACAAGCCTCATATATATAATAAAGGCTCGTCCTTAAAAAAATTGTCAAAATTAAGTATCTGAATTAAATTTTTTTGCTGTTTCTAAAAGCAAATCTCTTATTCCGCTCGCAAGATAGAGAGAGCCGAATACAAATATCGGTTCACCACCCGAGACCGAAATTGCTTTTTTTACGGCGTCGGCATAACTGTCTGCCGTAAAGCAGGGGCAAAAGGCGCCTGCCGCGTCCGCAAGGCTTTCCTTATCAAGCGACCTCGGCATATCCTTTACCGTTACCGCCACCGCATTGCGGCAATGCTTTAAAGTTTCCGCCAATACGGCTTTATAATCCTTATCCCTCATAACTCCGATAATTGCCGTAATTCTGCCGCTGTATTTTTTCATTACCGCCGAGAGAGCCTCGGCAGAATCCGGATTATGCGCACCGTCAAGAACAATAAGCGGCTTTTTGCAGATTACTTCGTTTCTTGCGGGGAAGAATGTATTTGCAAGCGCTTTTTTCACCGTGCCGTACGGTATATCATAACCGCTGTGCTTAACGGTTTCTATAACAGTCAGGGCGTTTTCAATTTGGTAATTGCCTAAAAGAGATAAATCATATCTGTATCCGTCATATATAAAGCTGTTTTTCGAAAAATCGCTTTTAATAATTTGCAAGCGGTCGGTATCTGGCACAAAAAGCCTGTCGGCATATTTCTCGATAACCGCAAGTGCTTCTGGCTTTTGGCACGGCGAGGAAATCGTAGCAAAATTCTTTATTATTCCGCACTTCTCCGCCGTTATCTTTTCAAGAGTATCTCCCAAAATTCCGATATGGTCAAGTCCTATCTTGGTTATCACCGCCGCCTTTACCCGCACGAGTGTATTCGTAGCGTCAAGTCTCCCTCCGAGACCCGTTTCCGCTATTACTATATCGCATTTTTCGTCCGCAAAATATGAAAAAGCCGCCGCAGTTATAAATTCAAACTCTGACATTGCCACTTCGGTATTTTTAACCCTTTCCGCATATTCCGCTATTTTTTCTTCGGGAATAAAATTACCGTTTATTTGTATTCTTTCTCTGAAATCTATTATATACGGTGAAATATAGAGACCTGTTTTTAATCCCGTCGTTTCAAAAATTTTTGCAAGCATTGCCGAAACAGAACCCTTGCCGTTTGTACCGGCGATATGCACGGCGTCAAATTTTTCCTGCGGATTACCAAGCTTTTTTAAAACTTCGGTAATCCGTTCAAGTCCGGCAGGCAGTTTAAAATTTCCGAGAGAATGTATATACTCAAGCGTTTGCGTATAGTTCAAGCCTTTTCATACCTTTCCAAAATTTAACTTGTATCTTTTGTTTTATAAGGCACAACATAATATCGGACAGAGGTCGAAAACATACAAAACAGCGCCTTATAAAAAAGCGCTCGGTGCTGATGCAAATGTGAGTATGCCGCTGTCCGAAAGCTCCGGGCAGCGGCGGATTTTCTTACGCTTGCACGGACTTAAAAGAAAGGGGCTGCCTTACGGCAGCTTCTTTTTTTATCTTTTAAATTATCCAGCTGCCCTGATCATCACTGCCGTTTGCCGCAAGATCGGCTACCGTGTAGGAATCAAAAAAGCTGTTAAGGGTTTTATAAAGCTCACGCCACATAGGGAGCGTGCGGCACCGTTCCGCCATATCGCACGCAGGCGAATTATTTTTGAGACAGGCAACGGGCGCCAGTTCACCCTCGGTTATTTCAAGTATTTCCCTTACCGTATAATCCTCGGGCGCGCGGCAAAGACGGTATCCGCCGCCCTTTCCGTGCGCTCCCTCAACAAGACCGGCCTTTGACAGACCGGTCATTATGCTTTCAAGGTATTTTTGAGATATATTCTGTCTTTCGGCAACGGTTTTAAGCGGAATAAATTCATTTCCGTGCTCGGCAAGCTCAACCATTACCCTTAAGGCATATCTTCCTCTTGTTGAAACAGTCATAAATTACTCCGCAAACAAAGGCGTTGAAAGGTATCTGTCACCCGTATCGGGAAGGAGAACAACTATTGTTTTGCCTTCGTTTTCGGGACGCTTTGCAAGCTCAACAGCCGCCCAAACAGCCGCTCCCGACGAAATTCCGACAAGCACGCCCTCGTTTTTGCCGATTTCCTTACCGAAAGCAAAAGCGTCATCGTTTGTAACCGGAATTATCTCGTCATAAACCGCGGTATCAAGCACATCGGGGACAAAGCCTGCGCCTATTCCCTGTATTTTATGAGCGCCGGACGGATTGCCCGAAAGAACGGCAGAGCTTGCGGGTTCTACCGCAACAACCTTAACATCCGGCTTTTTGGATTTAAGGTACTTGCCTACGCCGGTAACGGTTCCGCCGGTTCCGACGCCTGCTACAAATATATCAACCTCACCGTCGGTATCGTCGTATATTTCAGGTCCGGTGGTGTCAAAATGCGCCTTGGGGTTCGCCGGATTTACAAACTGACCGGGAATGAAGCTGCCGGGTATCTCTTTACTTAATTCCTCAGCCTTAGCAATAGCGCCCTTCATACCCTTTGCGCCCTCTGTAAGTACCAGTTCGGCACCGTAGGCCTTCATAAGCTGACGGCGTTCAACCGACATCGTTTCCGGCATTACAATAATAATTTTGTAGCCTCTTGCCGCCGCAACGGAAGCCAAACCTATACCCGTGTTGCCCGAGGTCGGCTCTATTATTACGGAATCGGGTTTAAGCTTGCCGCTTTTCTCGGCTTCGTCAATCATTGCCTTTGCGATACGGTCCTTAACCGAGCCTGCCGGATTAAAGTATTCAAGCTTTGCTAAAATTTTTGCCTTTAAGCCATATTTCTTTTCGATATGTGTGAGCTCCAAGAGCGGGGTTTTTCCTATAAGCTGATCTGCTGATGTATATACTTTTGACATAATAATCTTCCTCGTATAATAAGATTTG
>DKDS01000056.1 GCA_002451855.1 Ruminococcaceae bacterium UBA6842
GGCGTGCAGACCATCCAGTACCAGGTGGTGACGCTGATGACCACCAACGGTCAGGCTCCCTTCATCACCGTGTTCATGTATCTGGGCGAGGCGCGGAACGAACAGGAGCGCAGGGACCTTGCCATCATCATCGAAGAAACGCTCAACCAGCGCATCGAGGGCGTCAAGAACGAAAAGGGCGTGTGGATCACTCCCGCCTTCCCGAAGCTCATTTACGTTCTGGAAGAGGACAACATCACCGAGGATTCGAAATACTGGTACCTCACGAAGCTTGCCGCCCGCTGCACCGCCAAGCGCATGGTGCCGGACTATATTTCCGAAAAAATAATGCTTCAAACAAAAATCGACAAAAACGGCGAGGGGCATTGCTACACCTGTATGGGCTGCCGCAGCTTCCTTACTCCCTATGTGGATGAAAACGGCAAGCCTAAGTATTACGGCCGCTTTAATCAGGGCGTTGTTACGGTAAATCTCGTTGATATAGGTCTTTCGGCAGGCGGAGACATCGATAAGTTCTGGCAGATATTCGATGAAAGAATGGAGCTTTGCCACAGAGCCTTGCAGGCAAGGCACGAACGCCTCACCGGAACGGTTTCGGACGCGGCACCGATTCTTTGGCAGTACGGAGCGCTCTTGCGCCTTAAAAAGGGCGAGACGATAGACAAATATCTGCACGGCGGATATTCCACCCTTTCGCTCGGATATGCCGGTCTTTGGGAATGTGTGTACAGTATGATAGGCAAAAAGCTTACCGAACCCGAGGGCGAGGAATTCGGACTTCAGATAATGAAAAAGCTTAACGAGTACACCGCAAGGTGGAAGGAAGCGGAAAATATAGACTATTCGCTTTACGGAACTCCGCTTGAAAGCACTACATATAAGTTTGCGAAATGTCTGCAAAAGCGTTTCGGGGTAATAAAGGGCGTTACCGACAAGAACTATATTACCAACAGCTATCACATCCATGTAACAGAGGATATAGACGCGTTTGATAAGCTGGCGCTTGAAGCTAAATTTCAGGCATTGTCGCCGGGCGGTGCTATTTCTTATGTCGAAGTGCCCAATATGCAAAATAATATTGAAGCCGTGCTTTCGGTTATGCGCTTTATCTATGATAACATAATGTATGCCGAGCTTAACACAAAGAGCGATTACTGCCATGTGTGCGGCTATGACGGCGAAATTGAAATCAAGGAAAACGATGACGGAAAGCTTGTTTGGAAGTGTCCCAACTGCGGCAACACCGATCAGGATAAGATGAATGTTGCCCGCCGCACCTGCGGATACATAGGAACACAGTTTTGGAATCAGGGCAGAACACAGGAAATTAAGGAAAGAGTACTGCATCTGTGATAATAATTCGGATAACGGAGGACGGCGTTTATCGCCGTCCCCTAATTCTGTCTCAGAGGGTTTTGTAAATGAATTACGCGGCGCTTAAAAAATTTGACATAGCAAACGGACCGGGTGTCAGAGTATCGCTTTTTGTAAGCGGATGCCGGCATCACTGCAAAAACTGCTTTAATAGGGAAGCGTGGGATTTTGCTTACGGCAAGCCGTTTACGGAGAATACCGAAAAGGAAATATTGACAGAGCTTTCAAAGGAATATATAATGGGTCTGTCGCTTTTGGGCGGCGAACCGTTTGAGCCTGAAAACAGAGCGGCGCTGACCGATCTTTTGAAAAAGGCAAAGGGGCTTTTCCCCGAAAAAAAGGTATGGTGCTATACGGGCTTTGTGTACGAACAGCTGACCGACGAAACGGCGGCGGAAATGCTTAAATATATAGATGTTTTGGTAGACGGAAAATTTGTTGAGGAGAAAAAAAGCCCCGACCTTATTTTCAGAGGGTCCTCAAATCAGCGAATATTGGATGTTAAAAAATCTCTTGCCGACGGCGAGGCGGTATGGCTTGACGGCGTTTGGAAACGCAGTATGGGAAGCGGAAATATATACGAATAAGCAAAGGAATGATAAAAAATGAAAGTGAATTTTAAAAAGCTCAGCGAAAACGCGCACGCGCCGACATACGGCTCGGAATATGCCGCGGGAGCGGATATATATGCGCTGACGGACGGCGAGACGGTAAAAATTGCCCCGGGCGAGACAAAGATGATACACACGGGAATTTCAATGGAAATACCCGAGGGCTACGCGGGTCTTATTTACGCGCGCAGCGGTATAGCTACCAAAAGAGGGCTTGCGCCCGCAAACAAGGTCGGCGTGGTGGACAGCGATTACCGCGGCGAATTTATGGTTTCGCTTCACAATCATTCCGATAAGGAGCAGGAAATTGCGGACGGCGAGCGTATCGCACAGCTTGTTATCACACCCTTTTTAAAGGCGGAATTTACAGAGTGCGACGAGCTTTCCGACACCGTAAGAGGTGCCGGCGGATTCGGCTCAACAGGTAAAAAATAAAAAAACACTTGATTTTTATTGACCGTTGTGGTAAAATAATTTGGCTATTGAAGACCGAATAGGTTTTCAGGTATTCTGCATTTGATTTCACCCGGGCCTTACGGGTGGGTTCATTGCCGAAAAATCGACATTGAAGCGGGTGGTCCTCTGCTCTATAGGGGTACGAACGCCTGATAGAAATTAAGGAGGAAAAAAGATGGATGTCATTAAAGAGCTTACGGCAGATATGCTCAAAAAGGACGCTCCCGAAATTCTTATAGGAAGCACCGTAAAGGTTCATGTAAGAATTAAAGAGGGCGAAAAAGAAAGAATACAGGTTTTCGAGGGTACGGTTATTGCCAAGAACAACAGCGGCATTGCCGAGACCTTTACCGTTCGTCGTGTTTCCTACGGCGTAGGCGTAGAGCGTGTTTTCCCCGTACATTCTCCCAATGTTGCTAAGGTTGAGCTTGTACGCAAGGGTCAGGTTCGCAGAGCAAAGCTTTACTATCTGCGTGACAGAGTCGGTAAGGCTGCTAAGGTTAAGGAACTCATCGGCTGATTTTCTTACCGTCATAATAAGGCATTTAAAGGGGAGACGGGAATACTGTCTCCCCTTTTGTTTAGTGTGAGGTGCTTATGGACGACAGAAACGATTTTTACAATCCCGGAAACGCGGGCGGATTTTTTGTGGACGAGAGCTGTGTTGACAATTCGGCGGAAGAACCGGAAGTAAAACAGAAGGGCTCTGTTACGGGTGAAATATTTGAATGGCTGGATGTGCTTGCTACCGCTATTATTACGGTGGTAATAATTTTCAGCCTGATTTTCCGTGTCGCCACAATAAGCGGCGAATCTATGACAAATACCCTGCAGGACAAGGATAAGGTTATTATAACAAATCTTGCGTACACCCCGAAAAAGGGCGATATTGTCGTAATCTCACGCAATGCGGATAATTCGGTTGAGGGTGTAACGACGGGTCAGGTCCCGATTATAAAGCGTGTGATAGCGGTTGCGGGGCAGACAGTGGATATTGATTTTGAAAGAGGCGTTGTTTCGGTGGACGGTGTGGAGCTTGACGAGCCGTATACGAGAACGCCCACCAACCGTATGGGCGATGTGAAATTTCCTGTGTATGTGCCGGACGGTTATGTGTTTGTTCTCGGTGATAACCGAAATGATTCGCTTGACAGCCGTTATATGCAGATAGGCGACGGGGGACTTGTAGATATACGCTATATCTTAGGCCATGCGGTGTTAAGGGTTTTCCCGTTCTCAAGCTTCGGCAGACTGGATAATAAATAATCGGCGGTGAAAAAGGTGAAAAACAAGGGCAAAAACGAGGAAAAAAGGACTGACGACAGAGTAAGCGTCAACTGGTTTCCGGGACATATGGCGAAAACACGCCGTAAAATCAAGGAAATACTGCCGCTTATAGACGCGGTTGCCGAGGTAGTGGACGCAAGGGTGCCGATAAGCTCCAGAAACCCCGAGCTTCCGTCATTGATAGGGGATAAACCGCTTATAATTCTGCTTAATAAATGCGATATGGCAGACCCTGCCGCTACCGCCGAATGGATAAATTATTATAAACAAAAGGGTATTACCGCAATAGGTATCGACTGCAAAAGCGGAAAAGGACTTAACGCATTTAAAACCGCCGTTAAGACCGCTCTTGCGGACAAGCTCCGCACATATGAGCAAAAGGGAATGGTAGGCAAGCCGCTTCGCGTTATGGTTGTGGGCATTCCGAATGTCGGGAAGTCTACTTTTATCAATCGCATAGCGGGAAACAACAAGGCAAAAACGGAAAACCGACCCGGAGTTACAAGGGGAAACCAGTGGTTCACGATAGACAGACAGCTTGAACTGCTTGATACGCCCGGTGTTTTGTGGCCTAAGTTTGAGGATAAGACCGTCGGCGAGCATCTTGCCTTTACAGGTGCTGTAAAGGACACGATACTTGATACCGAGCTGCTTGCCGTAAGACTTTCCGAGCTTTTGGGCACGCTCTGCCCCGATAAGCTTAAAGCGCGCTACGGCGAGCTTGACTGCACGGCGGACGGATATGAAATACTTTGCCAGATTGGAAAAAAGCGCGGAATGATGATAAAGGGCGGAGAAACCGACACAGAGCGTGCGGCAAATATGCTGCTTGAAGAATACCGCAACGCCAAAATCGGAAATATAACCTTGGAAAGGGTAGAAAAAGGTGCCTGATTACGAATATGAAAACGCCGTGAAGTCGAAAGGCTTTAAGCTTGTCTGCGGCGTTGACGAGGCAGGCAGGGGCCCGCTTGCCGGACCTGTTTGCGCGGCGGCGGTAATTCTGCCGGAGAACGCTGTTATAGAGGGCCTTAACGACTCAAAAAAGCTGAGTGAAAAAAAGCGCGAGGCGCTTTATGATGTAATAAAAGAAAAGGCGATTGCCTTTTGCGTTGCTTACGGAACGCTTGAGGAAATCGAAACGCTCAATATTCTGCAGGCTACATTTCTTGCAATGAACCGTGCGATAGACGGGCTTGCGGTGAAACCCGATTTTGCCCTTATAGACGGAAACCGTGTGCCCAAGGATATAAAAATTCCGTGCGAGACGGTGGTTAAGGGAGACGGGAAGTCTATGTCGGTAGCGGCGGCGTCGGTGCTTGCCAAGGTTACAAGAGACAGACTTATGCTTGAATACGATAAAAAATATCCCGAGTATGATTTTAAAAAGCATAAGGGCTACGGCACAAAGGAGCATACGGAGCTTATCAAAAAATACGGTCCGTGCGAAATACACCGTATGTCCTTTCTTAAAAATATATTATGAATATCGGAAAAACGGGTGAAACGGGCGAACGGCTCGTTGCGGATTTTATGCGTAAAAAAGGCTGTACGGTAATAAAACGCAATTATCAGTGCCGTTTCGGGGAAATTGACATAATAGCCGAGACACGGGAATACATTATCTTTACGGAGGTAAAAACCAGAGCCGAGGGCAGTATAGTCTCGCCCGCGGAGTCGGTTGACCGCCGTAAGCGGGAGCGTATTGTGCTTGCCGCTGAGGATTTTCTCTGCAAGTATGAAACGGAGCTTCAGCCGAGGTTTGATGTGGCTGAGGTGACGGTTTTTAAAAAATCGGACGGAAGAAACGGTTACAGACTTAATTACATAAAAAATGCTTTTTAAGGTAACGGTGTTTTGCTATGAATTATTTTGATCTGCATTGCGATACCGCATATGAATGTTGCTTTAAAAATAAGGAATTTTCAAAAAACGACCTTGCCGTATCGGCGGATAAGGGAGCGGTCTTCGGGAAATGGTCGCAGGTTTTTGCCGTTTGGATAAGGGACGATGCGGATTCGCCGTATGAGCTTTACCGCACCGTGCTTGACGGATTTAAGAAAAAGCTTGACGGTGCGGCTCCCAACCTTACGCCTTACTTTGCCGTGGAGGGCGGCGCCGTTATAGGGCATAATTCCGACCTTCTTTACAATCTTAAAGAGGACGGAGTTAAATACCTTACGCTTACATGGAACGGTGAAAACCGCATAGCAGGCGGCTCCAAAACCGAAAAAGGACTTACCCGATTCGGCAGGGAGGTTATTAAAAAGCTTAACAGCTTAAAAATTTGCTGTGACCTTTCGCACCTTAACGATAAAAGCTTTTTTGCGGCGATAGAGCAGGCGGAATACCCGATAGCCTCACATTCAAACTGCCGTGCGGTCTGTGATGTGAAACGCAACCTGACAGACGAGCAGTTAAAGCTGATAGGACAGAGAAACGGAATAATCGGGCTCTGCTTTTACACAAAATTTTTAGGCGGAGATACCGTGGAAAAGCTTTACGAAAATATATGCCGTATGGTTGAGCTGGGGCTTGAAAACAATATTGCGATAGGCTCGGATTTTGACGGGGCGGAAACCGAATTCCCTGTCAGGTCGCTTGACGGAGTACCCGTGCTTTATAAGGCGCTTAACGAAAAGGGTGTCGGTAAGGATATGCTTGATAAAATTTTTTACCTGAATGCTCAAAATTATTTTGACAAAACGGCAAGTGTATAATAAAATGAATGAAGTACGGTTTGCAAGGAGTAAAAAGCAATGAATTACATAAGTACAAGGAATAAATCCGTTAAAGTAACCGCCGCCGAGGCTATCGCAAAGGGAATTTCGGCTGAGGGCGGACTTTTTGTGCCGGACAGCTTTGTGAAATTCACGGATGAGGATTTTAAAAAGCTTTGCGGTCTTGATTATATAGGCAGAGCAAAATATGTGCTTAAATACTTTTTAAACGACTTTACCGAGGAAGAGATTGATTACTGCGTAAAGGGAGCGTACACAGGCAGCTTTGATAACGATATACCGGCGCCTGTTTCGGTTGTCGGGGATATGAATATCCTTGAGCTGTGGCACGGACCTACCTGCGCGTTTAAGGATCTTGCTCTTCAGCTTTTGCCGTACCTGCTTACCACATCGGCAAAGAAGACGGCGGCAGGCAAAAAAACCGTTATTTTGGTTGCAACCTCGGGAGATACGGGTAAGGCGGCGCTTGAGGGCTTCTGCGATGTGCCGGATACTGAAATAATAGTCTTTTACCCGAGCGACGGCGTAAGCCCCATGCAGAAGCTTCAAATGGATTCGCAGAAGGGCGGAAATGTCCATGTAGTCGCTATAAGGGGTAACTTCGACGACGCTCAGACAGGCGTGAAAAAGATATTTACGGACGCCGCGGTAAAGGAAAAGCTTGCGGAAAACGGAATGCAGTTTTCGTCCGCCAACTCGATAAACTGGGGAAGACTGGCTCCGCAGATAGTGTATTATGTTTCGGCTTACTGCGATTTGATTTCCAGAGGCGAGGATCTTACGGACGGCTTTAATGTTGTCGTGCCTACGGGCAATTTCGGCAACATTCTCGCGGCTTATTACGCAAAGAAAATGGGAGTGCCGATAAATAAGCTTATCTGCGCCTCAAATTCCAATAATGTTCTTACCGATTTTATAAGAACGGGCGTTTACGACCGTAACCGCAAATTTTATACAACTGTTTCGCCGTCTATGGATATACTTATTTCAAGCAACCTTGAAAGAATGCTGTTCGAGCTGTCGGGCTGTAACGATGAAGAGGTTGCAAAAATGCAGGAGGAGCTTTCAAAGAGCGGAACATTTAAGGTGTCAGGCGGCATAAGGTCGAAAATGGCCGAGCTTTTCTGGGGCGGCTGCTGCAATGACGGGCAAACGCTTGATACAATAGGCAAGGTATTCGGCGAGTACGGGTATCTGTGCGACACGCACACCGCCGTTGCGGTTAATGTTTACGGTCAGTATAAGGAACAGACAAACGACCGCAGAACTACGGTTATCGCGTCAACCGCGTCGCCCTATAAGTTTGCGGACAGCGTGCTTAAAGCTGTGAGCGACAGGGATTCGGGAACCGAGTTCGGCAATGTCAAATTGCTTTCCGATATTACGGGCGCCGAAGTGCCCGAGCCTATACAGGCGCTTGAAAAAGCCGAGGTACGGTTTAAGGAAATATGCGATAAGGATAAAATGCTTTCGGCGGTTTACTCCGCTCTCGGAATAAAATAAAAAAATATCCGGCTTAAAAGCCGGATATTACTTTTGACAGGCGAGCTTACTTCGCTTCGAAGGTGTCACAGCAGGTATCTCTGCATGTGTTGGCTTCGCCGTGTCCGACTTGAATTTTTCCAGCGGCGCACATATCGTCTGCGGTATGATGAACACAGTTCTTAACATCGCAGGCTACGCACAGCTTGGTTTCGCATTTGCAATCTGACATATTAGGTCAAGTCCTTTCCGACCCTATTAAGGGTCTCGATTATTATGTGCAAAAACATTATTTTTATTAGTAAGCGCAGGTGATTTTAATTTGAGCATTTATGCCATTTCGGATTTGCACCTATCCTTTGGTACGGACAAACCGATGAATATTTTTAAAGGCTGGGATAATCATACCGAACGGATAGCGGCTAACTGGAAACGGCTTGTAAAGGAAGAAGATACCGTCGTTTTGCCGGGCGACTTTTCATGGGGCTTAAAGCTTGAGGAAACGGTAAAGGATTTTGAATTTCTCGAAAAGCTTCCGGGCAAAAAACTGCTTTTAAAGGGTAATCACGATTTGTGGTGGAGTACGGCAAAAAAGCTGCGCGAATTTTTTTTTAAAAACGGTTTTGGCTCGGTGGATATAATTTATAACAGCTGTGCCGTTTGCGAGGGCAGGGCGATTGCCGGAACAAGAGGTTGGTTTTATGACGATACCGCTGATAAAAAGGTGCTTTTGCGTGAGGCGGGCAGACTTGAGGCATCACTCTCCGAAGCGGAGAAAACGGGGCTTCCGACAGAGGTCTTTTTGCATTATCCGCCCGTGTACGGCGACGAGGTCTGCCATGAAATATTCGATATTATTAAAAGCCGCGGAATAAAGAGGGTTTATCACGGACATATACACGGCGCGGGCTTTAACAATGCGGTAAGCGAGTATGACGGCGTAAAATTTAAGCTTATATCGTGTGATTGCATTGATTTTACACCTGTTTTAGTTGTCTAATATATAGAATTTGACGAATTTACAGAAGTATTTAAAAAAATGTAGAAAAAATTATCCTAATGTGCTATAATAATTTGAACTATTGTAAAACGAGATATTATGGTTTCGTTTCACTTCGGAGGTATAAAAATGAGCTTGAAAGAAACAAAAAAGATAGACGCAAACAGGTATCAACTGGAAATTACGGTTGACGGCGAGAAATTCCGCGAGGCAATTCGCGAGGCTTATAAGAAAAACGGCAAAAAAATAAATGTGCCGGGCTTCAGAAAGGGCAAAGCTCCGCTTCATATAATCGAGACATATTACGGCTCCGAGATATTCTTCGAGGACGCTCTCAATCTTCTTTATAACGACCTTGTTGAGGACGCGATAAAGGAATCCGGTCTTAAGGTTATAAACGATAAGATGGACTTTGACCTCGTTTCGATCTCAAAGGAGGACGGCGTTGATTTTAAGGTTTCTCTTACAACCTATCCCGAAATCGAAATCGGCGAATATAAGGGCTTAAAGGCTGAAAAGACCGCGGTTAAGGTTGACGCCGCCGAGGTAAACACCGAGCTTAACGCAATGGCGGAACGCAATGCCCGTATGGTATCCGTTGAGGACAGAGCCGCTAAGAACGGCGATACCGTTGTTATAGATTTTGAAGGCTTTACGGACGGCAAGGCATTTGACGGCGGCAAGGCTGAGGGACATTCTTTGGTACTCGGTTCGGGTCAGTTTATCCCCGGCTTTGAGGATCAGATAGCAGGCAAGAATATCGGCGACGAATTCGATGTTAATGTTACCTTCCCCGAGGAGTACGGCGCTAAGGAGCTTGCCGGCAAGGAAGCCGTTTTCAAGGTAAAGCTTCACGAGATAAAGGTTAAGGAGCTTCCCGCAATAGACGATGAGTTCGCAAAGGATGTAAGCGAATTCGACACGCTTAAGGAATTAAAGGCAGATCTTAAGAAAAAGGCTACCGAGCGTAAGAAGAAGGCGGCTGAGGAAGCTACCGAAAACGCGCTTGTTCAGCAGATAGTTGACAGCATAAAGGGCGAAATACCGGAGGCTATGTTCGAAAACCGTCTTAACCAGTGCGTTGAGGATTTTGCTTACAGACTTCAGTCTCAGGGTCTTAACCTTGAAACATACCTTAAATATACAAATTCGAATATCGACGAGTTTAAAAAGTCATTCCGTCCCCAGGCGGAGGCTCAGGTCAAGTACAGACTTGCGCTTGAAAAAATCGTTGAGCTTGAGAATATTAAGCCCGATGATAAGGAAATCGAAGCCGAGTACGAGAAGCTTGCCAAGGATTACGGCGTAGAAGCCGATAAGGTTAAGAACGCTATTCCGGCTGAGGAGGTTGCAAAAGACCTTGCGGTAGGTAAGGCAATCGACCTTATAAAGGAAAACGCCGTAATTACAGAGGTTGAACCCAAGGCGGAGGAAAAGGCTCCCGCAAAAAAGACGGCGGCAAAGAAAACAACAAAGAAAGCTGCCGATAAGGACGAAAAATAATTGATTATAAACCGCATTTCGGGTCAATATTAAGACTAACGGAGGTAATTATATTGGATATGAGTCTGGTACCTTATGTAATCGAACAAACAAGCAGGGGCGAACGCTCCTATGACATCTTTTCAAGACTTTTAAACGACCGTATAATTATGCTTAACGACGAGGTAAACAACGCCTCTGCCAGCGTGATTATCGCTCAGATGCTTTATCTTGAGGGTCAGGACCCCGAAAAGGACATTAATTTTTACATCAACAGCCCCGGCGGCGCGGTAACCGCCGGTATGGCAATTTACGATACCATGCAGTATATAAAGTGCGATGTAAGCACTATTTGTATGGGTATGGCGGCAAGCATGGGCGCTTTCCTTTTAGCCGCGGGAACAAAGGGCAAGAGACTTGCTCTTCCCAACAGCGAGATTATGATTCATCAGCCGCTCGGTCAGGCACAGGGTCAGGCTACGGATATTCTTATTCACGCTCATCACATCGAGCAGATAAGAAGCAATATCAATAAGATACTTGCCGAAGAGACCGGAAAGCCGCTTGAGCAGATTCAGATTGACACCGAAAGGGATAACTTTATGACCGCCGCCGAGGCTGCGGAGTACGGTCTTATCGACAAAGTAATTTCTAAGAGATAGAGGTATTCAAATGCCGAATGACAAAAAAGATGAGATACGCTGTTCGTTCTGCGGCAAAACGCAGGACGAGGTAACAAGACTTGTCGAGGGTCCCGGAGTATATATCTGCGACCAGTGTATCGAATTCTGCAACGCCTTGCTTTTTGACGATGAAGCCGGCAAAAAGAGCAAGCCTGCCAAAAAGGATAAGGACTTTGTTCTTCCAAAGCCGCAGGAGATAAAGGCAAAGCTTGACCAATATGTTATAGGTCAGGACGAAGCCAAAAAAACCCTTTCAGTAGCGGTGTATAACCACTATAAAAGAATTTATAAGAACGACGACCCCGAGGTTGAACTGAATAAAAGCAATGTGCTTATGTTAGGACCGACGGGCGTCGGAAAAACGCTCCTTGCACAGACGCTTGCGAAAATACTTGAGGTGCCGATTGCGATAACCGACGCCACCACACTTACAGAGGCGGGATATGTCGGAGAAGATGTGGAAAACATACTTTTAAGACTTATTCAGGCGGCGGATTACGATATTGAAAAGGCGGAACGCGGCATAATCTATGTTGACGAAATAGATAAAATAGCCCGCAAGTCGGAAAACGCTTCTATAACCCGTGATGTAAGCGGTGAGGGCGTTCAGCAGGCTTTGCTTAAAATTCTGGAGGGTACGGTTTCGAATGTTCCCCCACAGGGCGGAAGAAAGCACCCCCAACAGGAGTTCATTCAAATTGACACCACAAATATACTGTTTATATGCGCCGGCGCTTTCGAAGGCATTGAAAAGGTTATCGAAAGGCGTATAGGCGGCAGCAGTTTGGGCTTCGGGGCGGATGTTAAATCGCCGAAATCTCTTGAGGCGGAGGCTGTTTCTACGCAGGCGACGCATCAGGACCTTGTAAAATTCGGGTTGATACCAGAGCTTGTCGGCAGACTTCCTGTTATAACCGCGCTTCGCGGTATGGATAAGGAAACGCTTGTTAAGATTATGACCGAGCCTAAAAATTCGATAATCAAACAATACAAGGCGCTTTTCAAGATGGATAATATCGACCTTGAATTTACGCCGGACGCGCTTTCTAAGATTGCAGACCTTACTATCGAGCGCAAAACGGGTGCGAGAGGACTTCGCTCTATTATCGAGGGAGTTTTGCAGAAGTTTATGTTTGAGGCTCCGTCGGACGAAACGGTTACGGGAATTACAATAACCGCAAAAACCGTTGAAAACGGCGAAGCGGAAATTAAAAGAAAAGCATCATAAAACTAAGACCGTCATCTTTTGATGACGGTCTTTTTTAAAGCATATTTGAAAGCTCGGCCAACTGTAGGAGCGTAAGCTTTTCGCCCCTTACGGTCTCGGGAAGATTGAGCTTTCTGAGCGCCGCGCGTAATTCATCTCTATCCGTACCGGCAGTGTTTGAAACGGCGTTCACAAGCGTTTTTCGGCGCTGTGAAAAGCAGCATTTAACAAGCTTGAAAAACTCTTTTTCGCTTTTTAAGTCTACGGGCGGTTCCTTGCGTATTTTTAACCTTATTACTGAGGAGTCGACATTCGGAGGCGGCATAAAGCTTTTTCTGTCCACACCGAAAAGTATTTCGGGTTCCGCATAGTAGCTTACCGCAACGCTTACGGCGCCGGCTTCTCTTGTGCCTACCTCGGCGCACAGCCGCTCTGCGGCCTCTTTTTGCACCATTACGGTTACCGCGTCTATCGGAAGGCGGCTTTCAAGCAGGTGCATAATTACGGGTGATGTAATATAATACGGCAGGTTGGCGCACACCGCAACCTTTTTGCAGCCGCTGAATTTTTCCTTTATAAGACTTTTAAGGTCTATTTTCATTGCGTCGCCGTAGATTACCTCGGTGTTTTCGCAATCACCGAGCGTTTCGGGCAAAATTCTTTTAAGGCGTTCGTCAAGCTCGATTGCAACCACCTTTGCCGAATTTTTCGACAGCTCCTTTGTAAGCACGCCTATGCCGGGACCTATTTCTATAACGCCCGTCTCTTTATCGCAGGCGGCTTTTGCCATAGCTGGGCAGACATCCGGATTTATGAGAAAATTTTGACCGAGGGATTTTTTAAACTCAAATCCCGTTTTCGCAATCAGGGATTTTACGGTATTTATGTCAGATAAATTCATATTTCGCTCCGAAAACTTTATTCTTTACTTATTATAACCTATAAAATTTGGCTCTGCAATAAATTTTTGGTGACAAACCGAGTTTTATAATGTATAATAGGCTTATATATTAATTTTGCAGGTGAGTTATAAGTGGATAACAGATATTTTGATAAAGTAATTGAGGAAATGCAGCCGTTTTTGGATGAGCAGAGCTTTAAGCTGTCGGAGGACGGCAGCTATAAAAACGATACGAGAGCGGTCAAGGTGGAATATAACGAGAGCCGCCAGATGTATACTCTTAATGTGGCTGAGATTGCGGATGGCGAAATCGGCGAGTTTAAAGAAATAAGCGCTTGGCTTTTCGATGATTCGCAAACCGCAAAGGACGCGGCGTCCGTCGGTATGGATTTTACCGGTTCGCTCAGAAAGAATATGGGCATAAAGCTTAAACGCACTGCCTCGGGCGAGGAAGTAGAGCTTCCCACCGTTTCGAAAATCGGAAGCGTTACGGTTACGGGCTTTGCAAAGAAAATGCTTGACTTTTTCCCGTCGCTTAAGGACGAATATAAGGACCATATCGCACAGTACGGCAACTTTTTGTATCTTAATTTCTTCGGCGAGCATTTGGTTCCGCACATCAAAAATGTTTTAAGTTCAGGCAACAAAAAGCAGATTAAAAAGCTTTATGATATTTTGGGCGATATGTATGTTAAGGGTGATAAGGATACCGTAAATACCGTTGTCGCCGTGCTTTGCGCCGCGGCGTACAATGATGAGAACACCGAAAAAGCCGTTAAGGATATGCTGGCTGACAACAATCATTTCCTTTTGGCGTTCGAAAGCTTTTTAAAGACAATGCCGAAATCCAAAAAGCTTATGGCGGCGCTTGTAAAATAAAAATATATTCGGGGGTATTTTTGTGGAGTATGTTATTATCGCGTTGATCGTACTGTTGGTAATTCTCTTTTTCGCAAATGTAAGAATAGTTCCGCAGGCAACGGAATATGTTATCGAGTTTTTGGGTAAATACAAGGTGACTTGGGGAGCGGGATTACATGTTAAAATTCCTGTTTTAGAGCGTATTGCCAAAAAAATAACCCTTAAAGAGCAGGTGCTTGATTCACCGCCGCAGCCGGTTATAACAAAAGATAATGTTACAATGCAGATAGACACGGTGGTTTATTTCAGAATTTACGACGCAAAGCTTTATACCTACGGCGTTGTAAGCCCGATAAACGCTTTGCAGAACCTTACCGCCACTACCCTGCGTAATCTTGTAGGCGAGCTTGAGCTTGACGGTACGCTTACCTCAAGGGATACCATAAACGCAAAAATGACAGCCATACTCGACGAGGCAACCGATAAATGGGGTATGAAGGTAAACCGAGTTGAGCTTAAGAATATTATTCCGCCCGATGAAATTCAAAACGCAATGGAAAAGCAGATGAAAGCGGAGCGTGAACGCAGAGAAACGCTTTTGCAGGCGGAGGGTCATAAGGCGGCGGCTATTACCAGAGCCGAGGGCGATAAGCAGGCTATGATACTGGCGGCTGAGGGCGAGCGTGACGCACGCATTGCGAGAGCCGAGGGTGAAGCAAGGGCCGTCTTCCTTAATAAAAAGGCTGAAGCGGACGGTATCCGCGCGATAAAAGAGGCGGCGGCTGACGCGGCTGTACTTGAAATCAAAAGACTTGAAACACTTGCCGAAATTTCAAACGGCACGGCGGCTAAGCTTATTATTCCGACAGACGCTGTTAATATGGTAACAAAAAATACCGTTTTCAGCGAGACTACCGGTATAGGAAATGTAACAAATGAAGCACCGAAGCCCGTAACACCGCCTAAAAAGGACGAATGCTGCGACGATTAAAAGTATTTGACAAAAGAATTGTTATGTGCTATACTGTATAAAGTTTAAAGAGCAATGGCGCTCACCTACGGAGATATACTCTGTGGGTGGGCGCTTTTTATTTTCAATAAACGGGGGAATTAATATGACGGAAAAGGGACTTTACCGACAGCAATTTGAGCATGACGCCTGCGGTATAGGCGCCGTTGTTAAGGTTGACGGAACAAAAAGCCACACAGTTGTTGACAATGCGCTTTCAATAGTTGAAAAGCTTGAACACAGGGCAGGTAAGGACGCCTCGGGTGAGACCGGCGACGGCGTCGGAATACTGGTTCAGATCTCTCACAAATTCTTTAAAAGCGCCGCCGAGGAAATAGGCATAGAGCTTCCCGGCGAGCGTGAGTACGGTGTGGGAATGTTCTTTTTTCCGCAGGATACATTAAAACGCAATCAGGCTAAAAAAATGCTTGAGGTAATAGCGGACAAAGAGGGCGTGGAGTTCTTAGGTTGGCGTGAGGTTCCCATCAAAAGCGAGATTTTGGGCGAAAAGGCGCTTTGCTGTATGCCGCACATTATGCAGTGCTTTCTTAAAAAGCCCGCGGATATTAAAAAGGGTCTTGATTTTGACCGCAAGCTGTATGTTATCCGCAGGGTGTTCGAGCAGAGCAATGATAATACTTATGTAGCGTCGCTTTCGTCAAGAACCATTGTTTATAAGGGTATGTTCCTTGTGGGTCAGCTCCGCCGCTTTTATCTTGATTTGCTGGATGAAAGGTTCGAAAGCGCGATAGCGCTTGTTCACTCCCGCTTTTCCACCAATACAACGCCGAGCTGGGAGCGCGCGCATCCGAACCGCTTTATACTTCACAACGGCGAGATAAACACAATAAGAGGAAATGTTGACAGAATGCTTGCCCGTGAGGAAACCATGGAAAGCAAATTTATGGACGACGATATGGACAAGATTCTGCCCGTTGTAAACGCCGCGGGTTCGGATTCCGCAATGCTTGACAACACGCTTGAATTTCTTGTGATGAACGGTATGGATCTGCCGCTTGCGGTTATGGTTACTATCCCCGAGCCGTGGAGAAACAGCAAGACCATAACAAGGGCAAAAAGGGATTTTTACCATTATTATTCCACAATGATGGAGCCGTGGGACGGTCCCGCCGCAATACTGTTTTCGGACGGCGATACGGTAGGTGCCGTGCTTGACCGTAACGGACTGCGCCCCTCAAGGTATTATATAACCGACGATAACACGCTTATTTTATCGTCCGAGGTGGGCGTGCTTGATATACCCGCCGAGCACATTGTTAAAAAAAGCCGCCTTGAACCGGGTAAAATGCTGCTTGTAGATACCGCAAAGAAACGCATTATTTCGGATGAAGAATGCAAGAGGTACTACGCCACAAGAAAGCCATACGGCGAATGGCTTGACCAGAACCTTGTACGCCTTTGTGACCTTAAAATGCCGAACTGCCGTATTGAGCGCTATGATGCGAAAACCAGAGACCTGCTTTATAAGGCGTTTGGATATACATACGAGGATATACGCAACGCAATAATCCCGATGGCAAAGAACGGGGCGGAGGCCACCGCCGCTATGGGTACGGATATACCGCTTGCGATGCTTTCGGAAAAGCATCAGCTTTTGTTCAATTACTTTAAACAGCTTTTTGCGCAGGTTACAAATCCGCCGATAGACGCAATCCGTGAGGAGGTAGTTACCGATACGAGCGTTTATGTAGGCTCGGATGGAAACCTGTTAAGCGAAAGCGCGTCAAACTGCGGTGTGCTTGAACTGCCGAACCCGATAATCACCTCGGCTGAGCTTGTGAAAATAAAGGCGATAGACCGCCCGGGCTTCAAGGTGGAAACCGTTTCCCTGCTTTACTACACGAATACTCCTCTTGAACGGGCGCTTGACCACCTTTTTGTTGAGTGCGACCGTGCTTACAAAAAAGGCGCGAATATACTTATTTTGTCCGACAGGGGCGTGGATGAAAACCATGTAGCCATTCCGTCGCTTTTGGCGGTATCGGCTATTGAGCAGCATTTGATACGCACCAAAAAGCGTACCGCGCTGTCTGTAATACTTGAAAGCGCGGAGCCGAGAGATGTACACCACTTTGCCACCCTTTTAGGCTACGGCGCAAGAGCGGTAAACCCGTATCTTGCGGAGGAATGTATTACCGAGCTTATAGACAGAAAGCTGCTTGACAAGGATTATCATACCGCAATAAGGGATTATAACAACGCCATTCTGCACGGCATAGTTAAAATAGCCTCAAAAATGGGTATTTCAACCATACAGTCGTATCAGTCGTCGCAGATATTCGAGGCTGTCGGCATTAAAAAAGAGGTTATCGATAAATACTTCACCAATACCGTAAGCCGCGTCGGCGGAATAGGTCTTGAGGAAATCAACGAGGGTGTGGAGTACCGCCACAGCCATGCGTTTGACCCGTTGGGGCTCGGCGTAGATACCACACTTGACAGCGTGGGCGAGCATAAGCTACGTTCTGGCAATGATAAAGAAGACCATATGTACAGCCCCGAGACCGTTATCGCTTTGCGTGAGGCTACACAGCAGGGCTCATATAAGCGCTTTAAGGAATACACCGATATGGTGGATAACGAGCGCAGACCGCATACGCTGAGAGGACTGCTTGAATTTAATACAGAGGGTGTAACCCCCGTTCCGCTTGAGGAGGTAGAACCCGTAAGCGAGATTGTAAAACGCTTTAAAACGGGCGCTATGTCATACGGCTCTATTTCGCAGGAGGCTCACGAATGTATGGCGATAGCTATGAACAGGCTCGGCGGAAAGTCAAATTCGGGCGAGGGCGGCGAAAGACCGGAAAGGCTCGGCACCGAACGGGGAAGCGCCATAAAGCAGGTGGCTTCGGGCAGGTTCGGAGTTACAAGCGAATACTTGGTTTCCGCTAAGGAAATTCAGATAAAAATGGCGCAGGGCGCAAAGCCCGGCGAGGGCGGACATCTTCCCGGTAAAAAGGTCTATCCGTGGATAGCTAAGACCCGTTACTCAACACCCGGAGTATCGCTTATCTCTCCGCCGCCGCATCACGATATTTATTCTATCGAGGATTTGGCACAGCTTATTTTCGACCTTAAAAACGCCAATAAGGACGCCAGAATTTCCGTAAAGCTTGTTTCCGAGGCAGGGGTCGGCACCATTGCGGCAGGCGTTGCTAAGGCAGGCGCTCAGGTCGTGCTTATCTCGGGCTATGACGGCGGCACGGGAGCGGCTCCGCAAAGCTCCATTCATAATGCCGGACTTCCGTGGGAGCTCGGTCTTGCGGAGGCGCATCAGACGCTTATAAGCAACGGACTGCGTTCAAGGGTAATACTTGAAACCGACGGTAAGCTTATGAGCGGCAGAGATGTTGCCATTGCGGCTATCTTAGGTGCGGAGGAGTTCGGATTTGCAACGGCTCCGCTTATAACAATGGGCTGTATTATGATGAGGGTGTGCAATCTTGACACCTGTCCCTGCGGTATAGCCACGCAAAATCCCGAGCTTAGAAAGCGTTTTTGCGGAAAACCCGAATATGTAATGAATTTTATGACCTATATTGCCGAGGAGCTGCGTGAAATAATGGCGTCCCTCGGAGTTAAAACGGTTGAGGAACTGGTGGGCCGTACCGATTTGATTAAGGTGCGTGAGAAAACCGTAACAAAGCGCGCGGCAATGGCGGACCTTTCGCAAATTCTTTACAGCGATAAGAGCGCTCCGCAAAGCGAAAAGCACTTCAGACCCGATAATGTGTTTAATTTCGAGCTTGAAAAAACGGTTGACGAGGCGGTAATTATTCCGTCGTTCAAAACGGCGTTAAAATCGGGTAAACCGAAGGCAATAGATATAAATGTTTCAAGCACAAACCGTACCCTCGGTACGATATTCGGTTCGGAAATAACCAAGAAATATAAAAATACATTGCCGGACGATACCTATGTTATCAACTGTCACGGCGGCGGCGGTCAGTCCTTCGGCGCGTTTATACCGAAAGGTCTTACTATCCGTCTCGAGGGCGACAGCAACGATTATTTCGGCAAGGGACTTTCGGGCGGCAAGCTTATAGTAACTCCGCCTGCCGATTCAAAATTTAAGGCAGAGGAAT
>DKDS01000045.1:0-8696 GCA_002451855.1 Ruminococcaceae bacterium UBA6842
GCAGTGAATAAATATCGTCATAATTCCAGACAGCATCGCCGATATCAGTCCCATGCCGACTGTGCCGAACAGCCACTTTTTGCGCTTATCCTTTGCGGTGATATAGGGTTTAAGGTCTTCGGTGCCCGGAATTACCCAAGCATTCGTATGCCCCACCCAAAAACCGTCTACAAGGAAACGGTCAATAAGATTCATAACCGAAAGAATGACAAGCATTTGCCAAAATCCCTCGAGAAAACCGCTTGCCCCGTTTACCGCATATGTGCAGATAAGCACATATGCGATATATCCGGGCACACAAACCGCTTTAAAAAGCAAGCTGTTTTTCTTGATTTTTTTATGCGTTGTAAGCCCTTTATTTACACATCTTTCCTGTACCCTTGCACTGTAAAGATGTACCATTCCGACAGCGCCCTTACGAATACCGACGGCACAACCCAATACGAGCAAAGCACCGAGTCCTAATCCTTCAAGGATTGTTTTTATAATTAATTCCTTCATTTTAAGTACCTCCCGCACTCCTTTTCAAGCTCCTGCCACACAGGGTATTCAGCTTTAGATTCATCTAAGAATTTTTTAAAGTCCCTGTTCAGCGCACTCATTTCGTCCTCCGCATTCATAGCGTGGTCGGAAGCGCAGATTTTCCCGAGAACGGTTGCGCACATAAGCTTAAAAAAGCGAAAACAGGTCTTTCGGTAAGCGGCGCCCTCAAAATCGCTGTCCTCTTTCGGCAAAATTTCATGTCCGGTATCCCTTATAGCTCGGTAGCCCTCAATATTAGCGTCAATCAATCGGTTCAGATAGGCATTGTCCTTTTTGACCCTTTTCAGATTGCCGTCGGTTTTATAGCAGGCAAAAACCGCAGGAATTACAAACGCGGCATGGCACAGTAAGTAATCTCCCATATCAGGCTCGTAAGTAACCTTATACTTCGTCCCCGCAAAGATCTCACCTATCAATTTTTCATTAGAGTGTGCGCCTTGCAGCTGACCTATTGTAATCTTATGCAGGTCAACCGAAACCACACGGTCGCTTTCCCTGTGTCCTGCCGCGTTTGTAAAGGCAAACATTACATTTTTTTGGGGAAAAAGCGCGGCAAGGTCCGACGCACGCACATTATTGCCCACAAAAACAATATTCTTGGTTTTGTTCGCTTTCAGGGTATCAATAACCGTTTCTAATTGCGTATACCGAACGGCAACAAATATAACATCATAAATATCATCGGGCGCAAGCTCTGTTACCGCAGGAACCCGACTGACCGATACACGGGGCGAAAACAT
The DNA here is from genome assembly GCA_002451855.1 of Ruminococcaceae bacterium UBA6842. Lineage (GTDB taxonomy): Bacteria > Bacillota > Clostridia > Oscillospirales > Acutalibacteraceae > UBA737. The sequence continues at coordinate 1,284 of DKDS01000045.1, forward strand.
CTTCTTTATCCTCAAGCCGTTCTTTTGTATTTCCTCCGCCCATTTGCCTCGCGCGAGCAATTTTACATCCTTTCCCGCACGGAACATACTGTCTGCAATATTACAGCCGAGTACACCGGCGCCGAATACCAAAATTTTCATATTTTAACGCTCCTTTTTAAAATTTCAGTTAGTCTTAGCTAACTTAAAAGTATTTGAAAAGCCGCTTTGCGGCAACATTTGATTTGAATATTTTTTTACTTCATAACAGTATAGCATACTGTGTGGTGTTTTTCAACAGAAAACCCAAAAGTCTTTAATTCACCCATCCGTATTCATAATTGCGAATGCAAGTGAAATATGTCGAAACAAAAAATTTAATATGAGTTTATACCGTGCGCTTCCGGGTAATAATTCTAATAGTAATTACGGAGGTGCCTTATATGTATAATAACAAGGTTTTTATATGCGGAGTAGATACATCGAAGCTTCCTGTTTTAAAAGAAGCGCAAAAGGAAGCGCTTTTAAAAAGGGTGAAAAACGGCGATAAAACCGCAAGGGACGAGCTTATAAACGGCAATCTCCGACTTGTTTTAAGCGTTATCCAGCGCTTTACGGGCAGAGGTGAAAATCTCGACGATTTATTTCAGGTAGGCTGTATCGGTCTTATTAAATCCATTGACAATTTCGATATTACGCAAAATGTGCGTTTTTCAACCTACGCCGTGCCGATGATTATAGGCGAGATACGGCGTTATCTCAGGGACAACAACGCTATAAGGGTGAGCCGTTCCATTAAGGATACGGCATATAAGGCAATGCAGGCAAAGGAAAAGCTTTCCGTCCAAAAGCAGAGCGAGCCTACCGTAAGCGAAATAGCAAAGGAGCTTGACCTGCCCGTTGAGGATGTTGTTATTGCGCTTGAAAGCATAGTGAGCCCCGTATCTCTTTATGACCCCGTTTATTCGGACGGCGGAGATACTATATATGTACTTGACCAAATCGGCGATAATAACGACGACCGCAACTGGCTTGATGAAATATCGCTTAAGGAATCAATAAAAAACCTTAATGAGAGAGAAAAGCACATACTGTCGCTTAGATTTATGCAGGGCAAAACCCAAATGGAGGTATCAGAGGAAATCGGCATATCGCAGGCGCAGGTATCAAGGCTTGAAAAGGGCGCCTTAAAAAGAATAAGAGAATAAAAAATACGCTCACACCTATTGGTGTGAGCGTATTTTAATTACATAGTACCGCCGAGCCCGAAGCTTACCGAAAGCGCCTTATCCACAAGCCCCATAGAGCCTGTGTCAAGCGTTCCCATTTTTTCCTTGAGGCGCTGTTTGTCAATCGTTCTTACCTGTTCAAGCAGGACAATCGAGTCCTTTGCAAGCCCACAGCCGTCGGCATTGACCGAAATGTGCGTGGGCAGCTTGGTCTTGTCCCGTTGGCTGGTTATTGCGGCGGCGATAACCGTGGGACTGTATTTATTGCCGACATCATTCTGAATTATAAGTACGGGACGGACGCCGCCCTGCTCGGAACCTACAACCGGACTTAAATCGGCATAATATATTTCTCCTCGCTTAATATTCATTACTGTTTCACACTCCGCAAATATTTATGAGTGACGGTTTTGTCCGCCAGGCTAATTATATTTTTGCCTTTATTGCTGTTAATTAATCAAATAATTTTTCGGTGCTCAATAATATATTATGTTGTCTTTTGCGAAGTGTTAAATCATTATTATTGGGGTTCAATTATTGACCAAATCACAATATTTACTTAAAGCTATTGTATAATGATTTTCGAGGTGTTAATTATGTTATATGAAGAAAATTTCGATGAAATCTGTTGGTCGCTTGAGGAGCTTAAAAATTCGTACTTACTTTTAAAGGCATACAAATTTAAAAAGAAAGAATTTGAAAGCGAGTTTTCCGAAGCCGAGCTTAAAAAATGCGAAAAGCTGCTCCGCGATATGGCGGAACAGCACACCGAAAACTATTTAAACAACTTTAAAATCATATTAAAATAAGGGGGCGGTTTCTCGTCCCCTTAAAAGCTTATTTATTTTTTAATTCGATAGCCTTTTTAGCTTTCTCCGCTATATTAACCGCACGCAAGCCGAACTCGTCAAGCAGCTTTACGGCAGGTCCCGAATGACCGAAGGTATCGTACACGCCGAGCTTTACAACGGGAACGGGATATTCCTCGCACACGGTCTCGCTTACCGCGCTTCCGAGTCCGCCGATAACCGAATGCTCCTCGGCAGTGACTATTGCGCCCGTTTCCTTTGCCGCTTTAAGAACAATCTCCTTATCAAGCGGTTTTATTGTATGCATATTGATAATTCGGGCATTGATACCCTCATTCTTAAGAAGCTCGTAAGCCCCGAGAGCCTCGTTTACCATAAGACCGGTGGCTATAACGGTAACATCGCTGCCGTCCTTAAGCTGAACTCCCTTGCCGATTTCAAAGCTATAATCATCGCCGAAAATAACCGGTACGGCAAGTCTGCCGAAGCGCATATAAACGGGTCCGTCAAGCTCCAAAGCCGCCCTTACCGCCTTTTTAGCCTCGGTTGCGTCCGCCGGATTGATAATTGTCATTCCCGGTATCGTACGCATAAGCGCTATATCCTCACAGCACTGGTGGGTAGCGCCGTCCTCACCGACGGATATACCTGCGTGCGTTGCGCCTATTATTACATTAAGGTGCGGATAACCGATAGAGTTCCTCACCTGCTCAAAGGCTCTGCCTGCCGCAAACATCGCAAAGGAGCTGCAAATTACCTTTTTCCCCGTAGCCGCAATGCCTGCCGCTATCGACATCATATTTGCTTCCGCGATACCGCAGTCGTAAAATCTTTCGGGAAAAGCCTTTTTAAACATTCCGGTCTGTGTTGCCGCCGCAAGGTCGGCGTCGAGAACCAAGAAATCGTCTCTTTCTTTACCAAGCTCAACAAGTGCCTCGCCATAGCCTACACGGGTTGCTACATTTTTTATCTCTGCCATTTTAATCACTCCTTAATAAGCGCCGCCAAGGCTTCGTTAAGCTCTTTCATTGCCTGCTCGTACAATTCGTCGTTCGGTGCGGCGCCGTGCCAGTTCACCGCGTTTTCCATATACGAAACGCCCTTGCCCTTAACCGTCTTTGCGATTATCGCAACCGGCTTATCCACGGTCTCTGCTTCTTTAAGAGCGGCTTCTATCTGTTCAAAATCATTGCCGTCTATTGTGATTGTATGCCACTTGAACGCCTCGAATTTTTTATCGATAGGAGCGGCGGAGTTTACTTCTTCAATCGTTCCGTCAATCTGGAGATTGTTATAATCTATAAAAGCGGTGAGATTTGAAAGCTTTTTGTTGCCCGCAAACATAGCGGCCTCCCAAACCTGCCCTTCCTCGATTTCACCGTCGCCCAAAACGGTGTAAACCTTATAATTATCCCCGAAATGCTTAGCGGAAAGCGCCATACCGACTGCGGCGGAGATACCCTGACCGAGTGAGCCGGTTGACATATCGACGCCGGGGATATGCTTCATATCGGGATGTCCCTGCAATATACTGCCTATATGGCGCAGGGTTTTAAGAAGCTCTACATCGAAATAACCTCTGTATGCAAGAGCGGAATAGAGCGCCGGAGCGGCATGGCCCTTTGAAAGTACAAAGCGGTCTCTGTCAGCCTTTTTAGGGTTTTCGGGGTCTATATTCATAGCCTTGAAATACAGATAGGTAAGTATTTCCGCTATTGAAAGCGAGCCGCCCGGATGACCCGACTTTGCGCTGTGTACCCCCTCTATAATTCCCATCCTGATCTTGCAAGCGGTTATTTCAAGTTGTTTTTTTTCCGCAGCGTCCATTAAATCATTCCTTTCTTTTTTGACAGATAGTCTATAAAATCAGCTACCGCGCCGTCCTCACAGCTGCACGCCTTATAGTCGGCATACATTTCAATATCCTCGGGCGTGCCTGCCGGAACAGCGCTGATATCTGCTTTTTTTATCATTTCAAGGTCATTATAATAATCGCCTATCGCGAAAAGACCGCCTTTTTTAATATTAAGTATTTGAATAAGCTTATCAAGTGCCGAAGCCTTTGAAACGCCCTTTGGGAACTGCTCGTAATATCTTCGCCTTTTACCCGCAATTACCGCAGAGGTATCAACAAATGAAGCTTGGGTTTCCTCGCCCGCAATCATTTCCTTAACAGCACTAAGCGTTTCCTCTTCTTCAAACATCATTACTACCTTATTCCACTTATAACGGGACGCTTCCTCGAAGCTTACGGTAATGCTTTCAAGCCATTCGTATTCTTGGTGTATATCTGTTTCCGCATTTCTGAAGACGGTAAGAACCTTATCGCCCGAATGTACCTCTATACCCACATTTAGTCCCATATCAAGAACCTTTTTTACTATAAAATAATCGCTTTTCGGCACATAAAGCTCGTCCAGCACCTTTTTGTTTTCATAGTCGTATATCATACAGCCGTTAGACACTATGGACGGCGAAACCCTTTTAAGCTTGCTTAACACAGGACCCACAGCCCCTACGGTTCTTCCGGTTGAAAGTGAAAAGCCGCCGCCCTCGTTCATAAAATACTCTATCTTTTCTATATTACGGGGATTGATAATTCCGTTTATAAGCAGTGTTCCGTCAATATCGCACGCCAAAAGGCAGCCGGAAAAGAGACCCATTTCATTTCAACCTTTGCAAAAATTTTTTAAAATAATCGGGCAGCGGAGAATCAAATTCCATATATTCACCCGTCCGAGGATGTATAAAACCGATTTTTTTAGCGTGCAGACACTGTCCGCCAAGCTCGGTTATAACCTTTTTGGGACCGTACACCTCGTCCCCCGCGACGGGGTGGCCTATATAAGCCATATGAACCCTTATCTGATGGGTTCTGCCCGTTTCAAGTCTTACTCCTATATGTGTAAAGCCGTCAAGCCGTTCTATCACTCTGTAATGCGTAACGGCGTCTCTGCCGCCGTTTACTACCGCCATTTGCTTGCGTTTTATCGGATGTCTGCCGATCGGGGCGTTCACCGTCCCCTCATCGTCCTTGATATTGCCGTACACAACCGCCTCGTACTCACGCATAAACGAGTGCGCCTTTATCTGAGCGGCAAGACCCGTATGCGCCAGATCGTTTTTAGCCACCATTAAAAGTCCGCTTGTGTTTTTATCTATACGGTGTACTATACCGGGGCGCATAACCCCGTTAATACCCGAAAGACTGCTTCCGCAATGAAACATAAGGGCGTTTACAAGCGTTCCGCTGTAATTCCCCGCCGCCGGATGAACCACCATACCCTTAGGCTTGTTGACAACCAAAAGGTCTTCGTCCTCATAAGCTATATCAAGCGGTATATTTTCGGGAACAATATCGTATTCCTTGGGGTCGGACACGGTTATTGAAACCGTATCGCCTTTTTTTATCTTACAGCTTTTGGAGACCGTTTTGCCGTTTACCGACACAAGCCCCTCAGAAACGAGCGCCGCCGCCCTTGAACGGGTAACACCTGCGGCGCCTGCGGCAAAGACATCTATTCGGGTCTCGCCGTCGGTCTCGCAAACCGTTTCGATTTTATTCATCGGTTTTTTCCTTTTTTTCGGCGGCAATATCAATAATGAAATAAAGCGCCAAAAGCACCGCTCCCACCACTATCGCGCAGTCCGCGATGTTGAACACGGGAAAGGACGGGAAAAATTCGAAATGCAGAAAATCCACAACCTTGCCGTCTCTGAAAACACGGTCTATCATATTGCCCGCACCGCCAGACAGCACAAGCGTCAGCGCCCAGAGCATAAGTCGGCTTCCCTTAGCGTATTTTACAAACAGCGCTATACACACTGCCATTACCGCAAGCGTAACCGCAATAAGTATATACCTTTTACCCGAAAGCATACCCCAAGCGGCGCCTGTATTATGAATATAGCTAAGCTCAATAAAACCGTTAATAAACGCTCGTGTTTCTCCTAAAACAAAATTAGTTGAAACAAGATATTTTGTATACTGGTCCAGTCCCAAAACCGCAAGACCGCTTAAAACCGCGGCTATATATATAACCAAACCGACACCTCCGGTTTATTCTTCTTCCTGTTCCTCGGGTTCGTCCGCAACCTTAAAGCCCTCGTCGGCAGACTTCTCCTCCGCAGGCTCCGGCTTCACTTCGGGTTTAACATTGTTTTTAACCTCGGCGTCCTCAATAAAGCTCTCGGCAGAGGGTGCCTTATCAACCGCGGCGGAGATAACCTCAGCCATATGCTTCGGATCCATAGGAGCCGTATCGGGCAAGGCTCTGAGCATTTCAAGATGCTCCTTATACTTTGCGGAAACCGCCGCCTTAAAGGCCGACATTTCCATTTTAACCTTATCGTAAAGCATCTGCTGTCTTGCAACGCTGTCCTCAGACGCCGCCTTTATGCTGTCCGCCTTAATTTCCGCGGTTTTCACCATATCCGCAAGCTCTTTTTCAAGCTTTGCCTTGCGCTCGTTCGCCTTTATGTCAAAGGCAGTCGCAAGCTCCTTTTCCCTTGCGGTGATAACCTCTATATTTGATTGAGCGTTGTTGATAATTTCAGCGCTCTTCTGCTTTGCCTCGTCTACTATCTGATCTGCAAGCTTTTGCGCGCTCAAAAGCACATTCTGAATACTGTTCTGAGAATTTTTAAGGCTTTCCATTTCAGCGTTCATCGACTCGATTTTCGCCTTGTATTCCTTAATAACACGGTCAAACTGGTTATAGTCGGTTTCTATTCTGTCGAGTAAAACATCGACTTCCTCCTGCTTATAACCGCCCATGGCCTTGGTGAATTTTACATTTCTTATTTCAGCAGCTGACAGCATTTTAATTCCTCCTAAACATATCTTTTATATTTTATTATTAATCTGTTCTTTTTAGTCCTGTCCTCAAGGGAGTCCAAAATAAATCTTCCGCTGCCCCTGACCGAAATTACATCGCCGCCGCAAACGGTTTTGGTCTGCTTTAAGGCAGGCGCGGAATTGACCGTTACCGCACCGCTTTCTATTTTTTCGCAAGCCTTTGCCCTTGAAACTCCGCAAACAGCGGCAATTACGCAATCCAACCTGTCAGACGCCGCGGTTGCCGAAAATTCAGCCAATCTGTCGCCCTCGGGCAGCGGCAGGTCGTACCCCTCTTTAACGGTTACGCCCACATTGCCTATTTTGCTTATCTGCGTAATAACAAACTTTTTTATTTCATCGGCGACAAACACAACCGCTCTTCCGGGCTCTGTCAATATATCCCCCACGGTTTCACGCCCTATGCCGAGCGACATAAGCGCGCCTAAAAAATCCCTGTGGGAGAGCGTATCGTTTTTTCTGAAGCAAAAGGTGATTGCGGTTACGGGAAAGCCGTATTTTGAGGACGCATACGGGAAACAGCCCAAAAACACCCTTT
>DKDS01000045.1:8713-23484 GCA_002451855.1 Ruminococcaceae bacterium UBA6842
CCCGCCGAAATATTCGGTGTGACAGTCGGTACTTTTTAAAATATGCTCTGCCGCCGCCCTTTCGTCACGGGTCAGAAAGCCTAAAAACTTAGGTCTTGATGTTCTTTCGCAAATTTCCGCGGTATCACGCAGTCTTGCCTCAAGCAAATCATTATCCATTAAAAGTATGCTTTGTTCTCGTCAAAATCGTCGAGCATAAGCTCGCCCATAACATCAACATCCGTTGGAACAATTATAAATGTACTGTTTGCAACCTTGCGGATATTTCCGCCGTTTGCGTAAGCAACACCGCTTAAGAAATCTATAATTCTGCGTGAAACATCACGGTTTGCCGCTTCAAGGTTAAGTACAACGGTTTTCTTTGCGTTAAGATGGTCGGCTATTGAGGTTACATCCTCGAACCTGTCGGGCTTTACAAGAACAACCTGCATTTGGGAATGATTAAAGCTTACGGTCTTGGATTTTCCGCCGCCTACTACTCTGGGAGCAGCTTCACGCCTTGTCTGAGGCTGTTCGTATGAGGAGGTATGTCTCGGCTTATCTGCCGGCTTTTCTTCCTCTACATCCTCTATCTCCTCGTCAAAATCGTCCTCATCGGGTATGCTCATAATATTTTTTATGCTATCCAAAAGTCCCATTTTTTAAGCTCCTTTTTATTTTAATTATAATTGCGCTTTCCGAAAAGCGAGGTTCCCACTCTTACCAGATTGGCGCCCTCGCTGACGGCAATATCAAAATCGCCGGACATTCCCATCGACAAAACGCTCATACAACTATTATCTATGTTTTTGGCTCCTATGTCAAGAAACAGTTTATACATTTTACGGAAATATTTTCGGGCTTCTTCCGGCATATTTGCCACAGGCGGTATACACATAAGCCCCTTTATGCGTATATTGGGTAATTTTGCCATTTCTCTGACGGCGTTTTCTGCATCCTCCGGCGCAAACCCCGATTTCGACTGTTCGCCGCCTATATTGATTTCGGCGAGAACATCCATAACAATCCCTCGCTTGCCTGCCTGCTTTGATATTTCCTCTGCAAGTCTTATTGAATCAACCGATTCTATCATTTCTACCTTATCGATAATATCCTTAACCTTATTGGTTTGGAGATGTCCGATAAAGTGACTGTGAACGGGGCTTAAGAGCGAATATTTAGAAAGCAGCTCCTGCACTCTGTTTTCACCGATATGGGTTATGCCCCTTTTTATTGCGTAATTTACGGTATCGGCGTCAACCGTTTTGGTGGCGGCAAGCAGGGTTATATCCTCGGCACTTCTGCCCGATTTTTCCGCCGCAGCATAAAGACGACCCATAACATCCTTATAATTCCTGTTAAATTCTTCAGCTGACAATTTTTCCATCATAAAGATTTTTCCCCTTTACTATAACATCGTCGTACAGTCTGAGCGATTTTTCGTCATCGGTCTGTTTTTCGCACAGCATATAATTATCCGCGGAGTATATAATGTTTACCTCCACAAACTTTACCTGCATACCCGTAAGAACATATACGCCCCTTTTTGAGTCTACAATGCGTAGTGCGCTTTTGGGTATTTTAAGTCCGCTGTATTCTTTTTTAACAACCGTCATAGGAGCGGAACGCATAGAGGCTAATTCGCTGTTCATATCATTACACGAAAAAAGCACTACCGCTGAAGATGAGTCCGATGAAATGTTTATCTTCTTAACGGTCACGGGAAGCTTCGGAAAGGATTTTACAGAGGTATATATAGTAAGCTCGTCGCCATCTTTATAATTAAGGGAATCGTTTATCGGCACAACCGCCGCTATATACCACTCGTAATCCGAAACAAGCTTTCCCACAACATCCGAGCCTACCTCTTCGGGCTTTATTCCCTTTAGGTATTCGGGAGTTATGCTGTCAAGGCTGTCGCATTTAAGTATATTCTCATATCCGTCGGTCTTTGATACAAAATACCCCGAAATTTCCGCCTTTATGGTATCCTTAGGCGACGGCAGAGAGGACGAAAGACCCGAAAGCTCCGTTTTAAGCGCAGATAACTGCTGTGAAAAATCCGCCGTTTCACCCAGCGCCGCCTGTCTGCGGTTAAGCGCCGAAAGCAGGTTTTCCGAGCAGTCGGAAATCTTCTCGAAATTGCCGTCTGCACCGCTTACCACAAGCTTGTTTAAGCTTTGCTTTACCTTGTTGTTTATAACGTCAAGGTCAGCCGCCTCCAAATCGTTATAGCTCAGCATTTCCTCTAAATCGGCTATTTTTTTGTTTGCCGAATCAATACGGCTGAGCGTAATGGACGCGGATTCGCTGTCGTATATATTTGCTATAACGCCGTCCTTGGGCGCACGGCTCCCGTCCCCCGTGATGAAGTGCATTACTCCGCCCGCGGAATATCTGACAAGCGTTTCGTTTCTTATAACAAGACCCGTAACATCAAGTCCGTCCGCAACGGTTGAGAAGCTTGCCGATTCGGTCTTTATCGGCTTATAGACCGAAGAGACTATCTGATGTATCGCAAAAACGGAAATCAGTATTACCGCAAATACCTTAAGTATTTTTGACCCTTTCAATCGGCGTCCTCCCTTTCTAAAAATTCCTTTACCGTCCTTTCGGCGGCGGCAGGTATATCATTTTCTTCATCGGCATAAAGCCAATGTATTCTCTTATCCTTATTAAACCACGTAAGCTGGCGTTTTGCGTATCTGCGTGTCTGCATTTTAAGGCTGCCGGCCGCCTCTTCAAGCGTACAGTCACCCTTAAAATACCCGAAAAGCTCTTTATGCCCTATTGCCTGAAACGCTCCGCCGCAGGCTCTTTGATAAGCCTGCCTTGCCTCCTGTTCAAGCCCGTTTTCAAGCATTATATCAACCCGTCGGTTTATTCTTTCGTAAAGCTTTTCCCTGTCCCGATAGGTAATCCCTATAATGCAGGGGTCTATTATTTTATCGCCGGTTCTTGAAATTTCCTTTTGCTCGGTTATGGTCTTTCCTGTAAGGCGATACACCTCAAACGCCCTTATAATTCTCTTTTTATCGCTCGGGTGCAGCTTTTCAGCCGCGCGCGGATCGATTTCGGCAAGCTTTTCAAGCATTTTTTCGCCGCCGACCTCGCAAAACAGCTTTGAAAGCTCCTCCCGTACCGCGCTGTTTTCAGGTTCATCGGTAAAGGCTATATTATCCGCAAGCGAATTTATATAAAGCCCCGTGCCGCCCACAACTATCGGTAATTTCCCTATATTGTTTATTTCCTTTACGGCGTTCCTCGCAAGACATACATAATCCGCAACCGAGAACTCGCATTCGGGCTCCAAAAATTCAAGCAAATAATGCTTTATGCCGTCCTTCTCCTCTTCACTCGGCACAGCCGAGGCTATGGAAATATTTTTATATATCTGCATTGAGTCGGCGGATACTATTTCTCCGTTAAGCCGCTTTGCAAGCTTTATTCCGAGGTCCGTTTTGCCCGAGGCTGTCGGACCTACTATAAATACAGTTTTAATTCCGCTCATTGTATACGCCCGAACTGCTTTTCAAGCTCACGCCTTTTAATTTCAAAGGCTACGGGTCTGCCGTGCGGGCAGTACATAATATCGTCCGAATAAAGCACCCTTTCGGCTAATTTTTTCATTTCAAGCGGTGAGAGCTTATTCCCTGCTTTTATCGCGCTTCGGCAGGCGACGGTATGGTATATATCCTCAAGCCTTTCTACCTCGGCGGCGGAATTTTTAAGAAGCTTGCCCGCAAGCTCGCTTAAAAGCCCCTCGACATCCTCCCTTGTAAGTGAGGACGGAACCGTGAAAACCCGTACCGATGAATTTCCGAAATCCTCTGTCTCAAAGCCTATTTCCGCCAAAAGCGGTATGTTCGAAATGACCGCCCCGTATTCCTGCGGGTCGAGCATTACGGTTACGGGCGTAAGCAGTGCCTGCGGCGATACGGTATTGCGCTTTTTTAAATCGTTGAATATTATACGCTCGTGGGCGGCGTGCTTGTCTATCATAAAAATACTGCTGCCCATCTGCACTATTATGTAGGTTGAAAAGGCTTCGCCTATCACCGTTATTTCAGGTCTTTCGGTTTCTTCCTCTTTTGTTATGTCAACCGTTGTTTTCTCTTTAATCTGCGGCTCGGGCGTATATACGGGAGCCGGTGTATACTGCGGTTCCGTGGCGGCTTCAACCTTTTCGCCGTGAGGACCCACTGTTGAGTAGTTGTTTACAAAGGACGGTATGCTGTCGTCTCTGAGTATATGCTTCGTGTTATTATGTAAATCTGTACCGTATATCCTCTCCGCAACTGTCGGCTTTTCTATCGGCTGTTGGGTATACTCTTCCTTTTTAAGCCGTTCAAACGGATTGAATACCGGCGGCTTTAATTTCACCTCGGGTCTTGTATCCCCCGATGAAAGCGCGTTTTTAACCGCAGAATAGACCGCGTCGAAAATACGGCGTTCGTCCGAAAAGCGAACCTCGGTTTTGGCCGGATGGACATTTACATCCACCGTGTCAAACGGAACGGTAAGATACAGCACAAACCCGGGAAATTTTCCTATCATCGCGCTGTTTTTGTATGCCTGCTCCGCCGCCGCCGTGACGGTTCCCGAACGGACAAGTCTTCCGTTCAAAAATACAAACTGATAATTTCTTGTGGGTCTGCAAGAAACCGGCTTGCAGGTAAGCCCCTCTACCTCTATTCTGTCAAGCGTGCCCTTAACGGGAATAAGCGTACCCGAAAATTCACGCCCCAAAACGCTGTATACGGTTCCGTTTACCTTGCCGTCGCCCGAGGTGTTAAGCGTTTGTTTGCCGTCTCTTATAAGCTTAAAGGCAATTTCCGGATGCGAAAGCGCAATTCGGTCTACCACAGCCGCCGCCGCATTTGCCTCGGAAACATCCTTTTTAAGGAATTTCATTCGTGCGGGGGTGTTGTAAAAAATATCCCGTATTATTATTGTTGTACCGTCGGGACAGCCCGTTTCCTCGCAAAGGGTCTCCGTACCGCCCTCTATTTTATAATGAGTTCCGAAAGCTTCTCCGTGCGGCTTTGTAAAAAGCTCCGCCCTTGAAACGGAGGAGACAGCCGCAAGCGCCTCGCCCCTGAAGCCTAATGTAGAAATAGAGTTTAAATCTACACCCGAAGAAATTTTACTTGTGGCATGGCGCAAAAATGCCTTCGGGACATCCTCATGCGCTATACCGCACCCGTCATCCGTAATTCTGATATAGGATATACCGCCGCGCTGTATTTCCACGGTTATGTTACGGGCGTTTGCGTCTATGGAATTTTCAACAAGCTCCTTTATAACGGAAGCAGGGCGTTCCACCACCTCACCTGCGGCTATAAGCTCCGCCACCTGTTTCGGGAGTACATTTATTTTAGGCATTTTCACACCGTCCTTTCATCATATTGATTTTGCTTTATTGGCAAAATCAAAAAGAATTTGCATTGCCTCTATCGGGGTAAGCGTATTTACATCAAGCGTTTTAAGCTCGTCCATTATTTCCTCTGCCTGCTGCATTTCAATAGGCAGCTGCATTTCCGCGGGAGCGGCGGTCTTGTAAGTAACTATTCCTTCCGATTCGGTCTTTTTAAGTATCTGCTTTGCGCGCTGTATGACCTCGTTCGGTATGCCGCTTAATTTTGCCACTTCTATACCGTAGCTGTCGTCGGCTCCGCCCCTTACTATCTTTCTTAAAAATGTTATATCGTCGCCCCGTTTTTTTACGGCGATGTTGTAATTCTTAATTCCCGAAAGCTCATTTTCCATTTCGGTAAGCTCGTGATAATGGGTCGCAAAAAGCGCCTTTGCGCCGAGCTTCTTCTTATCGTTCACATATTCAAGCACGGCACGGGCTATCGACATACCGTCAAAGGTGGAGGTTCCCCTGCCTATCTCGTCGAGAATAAGCAGACTTTTCTTTGTTGCGTTTTTAAGTATATCGGCAACCTCGCTCATTTCAACCATAAAGGTGGATTTGCCTGCCGCAAGGTCGTCCGACGCGCCGACTCTTGTAAATATTGCGTCCACGATACCTATTTCGGCAGACTGCGCCGGAACAAAGCAACCTGTTTGCGCCATAAGCACGATTATAGCCACCTGACGCATATATGTTGATTTGCCTGCCATATTAGGACCGGTAATCACGGCACAGCGGTCATCCTGCATATCAAGCAGGGTGTCGTTAGCGACAAACGGCGTGCTTATAACCTGCTCGACCACAGGGTGTCTGCCGGCGATTATTCTTACCGTGCCCGTATCGTTTACAAGCGGTCTTACATATCGGTTATTTACCGAAACCTCCGCAAGCGAACGCAAAACATCTATTTTGGCTATTGCCGAGGCAGTCTGCTGGAAGCGTTTAAGCTCCGCCGCCGCCCTTTTTCTCACGCCGTCAAACAACTCGTATTCTATCTGTACAATACGGTCCTTTGCGGTAAGGACACGCTTTTCAATGCCCTTAAGCTCCTCGGTTATAAACCGCTCGCAGTTAGTAAGCGTCTGCTTTCTTATGTAATCCTCGGGCACCTTATCAAGAAATGAGTTTGTGACCTCTATATAGTACCCGAAAACCTTATTGTAGCGCACCCTTAAATTCTTAATTCCGGTGCGTTCTCTTTCTCTCGCTTCAATTTCGTCTATAAAGCCGGTGCCGTGCTTCATATCGTTTCTGAGACGGTCAACCTCTTCGTTATATCCGTCCTTGATAATATTTCCGTCTCTTACAGTCAGCGGTGCGTTCTCGCTTATTGCGGAATCTATAAGCGCCGAAATATCCTCAAGAGTATCTATATCGTTATATATTTCTTTAAGCAGCTTGCAGTTTGCGCTTGCAAGCAGACCCTTAATTATGGGAAATCTGTGCGCGGTTGCGGAAATTGCCAACAGGTCCTTAGGAGAAGCGGTACCGTAAACCGTTTTGGTTATAATACGCTCAACATCACGGACGCCCGAAAGCCCCTCCGAAAGCTCGCCTCTTAAAACCGTGTCGCCGCAAAGCTCTTCAACGGCATTTTGCCTAAGATTTATCTGCGTGATATTCAAAAGCGGTTTTTCCATCCACGAGCGCATAAGGCGCTTTCCCATTGCGGTCCTTGTTTTGTCAAGCACCCACAAAAGAGAGCCTTTTTTGGATTTTGAACGCATAGTTTCGGTAATTTCAAGGTTGCGTATTGCCGTCATATCAAGGCGCATAAACTGCTTGTCCGAATAAACATCAATTTTGTTTACCGAAATATCCGTGCTTTTGCCGGTTTCGTAGAGATATTCTATTACCGCGCCGAAAGCGGACGCCTTGGCGCCGCCCCTTTCAATTCCGAGCCCCTCAAGCTCCGATACTCCGAAATTGCCCGAATATATCGGCTCGGTATATTTTGTGTCAAAGCTGCGCTCGGTTCTTACCGTAACGGTGGCACCGAGATTTTTGGCTAAAAAGTCCCAAAGCGGCAGGGAGACCGTTTTAAGCGCTTCGTTTACCAAAACCTCTTTGGGAGAAAAGCGCATCAGCTCGTCGCATACGCCCGATTCGATATTGTCTGACGGAACCTCGGTTACATGACATTCACCTGTGGACGCATCCGTAAAGCAAAGCCCTATGCCCGTTTCCTTAACGGCAACGGCGGCAAGGTAATTGTTCCTGCCCTCCTCAAGCATGGCGTCCTCGATTACGGTTCCGGGCGTAATAACCCTTATAACATCACGCTTTACAAGAGATTTCGCCGTTGCGGGGTCCTCAACCTGCTCGCAGATCGCGACCTTGTGTCCCTTTTCGACAAGCCGCGCTATATACGCTTCACAGCTGTGGTACGGCACACCGCACATAGGCGCTCTTTCTTCCTGTCCGCAATCCTTGCCGGTCAAAACCAAATCAAGCTCGTCCGACGCCGTTTTAGCGTCGTCGAAAAACATCTCGTAAAAGTCGCCTACTCGGAAAAACAGTATACTGTCATCATTCTGCGACTTAATATCAAGATACTGCTTAATCATAGGAGACATCTCAGCCATTTAACTTCCCCGCTTCCGCAAAATTTTAAATTCCGTTTAGTGGCATCCGCCGCAGGTCGAACAGCTGCCCGTACAGCCTGAGGTAGTATCGCAGGTCTCGGGGTCTTCGCCGTCAATACTCTTTGAAATAATCACATTGACCTCGTTTACCATTGTGTCAAGCTCAGCCTTGGCAGTATTGTATTCGGTCATTGCCGGTGAAGACATAATCTCGCTGTATATCTTGCGGAGCTTTTCGTTAAGCTCCATAACCTTAACCTCGTCCTTATTGTCAGAGCCTACCTCTCTGTCAAGCTCCATACGGGTAAGGTTGAACTGACCTATCGAATCCTGCAGCTCCTTATTATCGTCATTTGCAAGTCTCGTCTTTGCGTAGCGTATAAAACGCTCGTCCTTCTGTATTGCTTTTCCTAATTCTCTCGCCTGTTCAATAACATTCATAATTCTTTTCCTCTCAAATAATTTTACCTTTTAATGTGCCTGTGTATTCTTCTGTTTTAACCGTAACAAAGCTGCCGAGCAGATCCCTACCGCCCGGGAACTCAATTACCGCTGTGCCGGAATTTCGCCCCGACATACAGCCTTCCTCGCTTCCGACGCTGTCGCAAAGAACACGGTAGGTCCTGCCCACAAGCCGAGGCTCGTTTTTCGCCGCTATTTCCTCTTGAAGCTTTAAAAGCTCGGAAAACCACTTGCCCTTTTCCTCCCGTGATACGGGATCGTCCATCACCGCCGCGGGCGTTCCCTCTCTCGGGGAGTATATAAATGTGAAAAGCGATGAAAACTCAACCTGCCTTACAAGGCTTATGGTTTCCTTAAAGTCCTCATAGGTTTCTCCGGGGAAGCCAACTATAATATCCGTTGTAAGCGACAGATCGGGTATTTGCTCCTTAGCGTAGCTTACAAGCTCAAGATACCTTTTTCTGTCGTAATGGCGGTTCATTAATTTAAGTATCCTGTCGCTTCCGCTTTGGAACGGCAAATGCAGATGACTGCTTACCTTTTCGCAGTCGCGCATAGTATCTATAAGCTCCTTTGTGCAGTCCCTCGGGTGCGAGGTCATAAAGCGTATCCTGAAATCGCCGTCAAGCTCATTGATTTTTCTCAGCAATCCCGAAAAGTTAAGCCCGTGTTCCTCGCCCTTGCCGTAGGAATTGACATTTTGCCCCAAAAGCGTAATATCCTTACAGCCGGAGGCTATCATCTGCTTTGCCTCGTTTATTATCTGCTCCGGCTCTCTTGAGCGCTCCCTGCCCCTGACATACGGCACTATACAGTATGTACAGAAATTATTACAGCCGTACATAATCGGCAGCCAGCCCTTAAAGGTTCCGTCCCTTTTTATCGGAACGCCCTCGGGGATTTCGCCGTTTTCAAGTGTCAAATCAAAAATTCTGCCCGAGCCCGACAGCCGCCTGTATATAAACTCGGGTAATCTGTGCTGTACCTGCGTGCCCAAAACCATATCGACATACGGATAGCTTTGTTTGATTTTATCGGCAACACTCTGCCTTTGCGCCATACAGCCGCAGACCGCCACGATAATATCGGGATTTTTGCGTTTCAGCGCCTTTGTCGCTCCCACATTGCCGTAAACCCTGTCCTCAGCGTGCTCACGGACGGCACAGGTATTGAAAATGATAAACTGCGCTTCCTCCTCGTTTTCGGTAAGAGAATAGCCCATATTAACAAGCATACCCTTAAGCCGCTCCGAATCGCTTACATTTTGCTGACACCCGAAGGTTACAACGCACGCCGCCGGCTGTTTGCCGTATTTTTTAAGCGCCAGTGTTTTTACACGGTCGGCATAAGCGTTTTGCTCGGCGTAAGCTTCTATATTCAAAACTGCCTTAGTCAATCATACTGCTCCTTTATACACTAATCAATTTATTATACTATATAAGCGCGCTTTTTTCAAGCACGGCGAACACGATATTTATAACCATTTTGTTAATTTTACGGCACGAAAAACCGACCGCGGAAAAACCGCGGTCGGTATAAATGAAATTATTTTACCTTTGCAAGCTGGCTGATTGCGTCGGTTATGGTTTTTTCGTGCGCCTCCATACCGTATTTATCAACCTGAAGCTTATTCTTCTCGCCGTGAGTAAGACATCCTGCGCCGCCGATACAGCCGCCTATACACGCCATACCCTCAATAAAGTTAGCGTCAGACAGCTTGCGCTTTGCCTTAAGCAAGGCAACCTTGCACTGCTCGATACCGTCGCAGGAAACTCCCTTAAGCTCAAAATCGGTTATACCCTGCTCCTTTAACGCCTCGGCAACAGCGTCCGAAAGTCCGCCGCAGCGTGCGAATATTCTTCCGAAGTAGGAAGCGTTATCAAGCACGCCCTCCTCCATTTCGGTGATTTCAAGGTCGCGGCTGTCAAACAAAGCCTGCAATTCCTCAAAGGTAATAACGCAGTCTATGTACGGTCTTACCTCTTCCTTTTGGAACTCCATTTTCTTAGCCGTGCAGGGTCCTATAAATACAATCTTGGCGTCAGGCTCCTGCTCCTTTATGTATTTTGAAATAGTAGCCGCCGGAGAGAGGTTGTGCGAAACAAATTCCTCAAGCTCGGGGAACTGGCTCTTGATATAGCTTACAAATGCCGGACAGCAGGAGCTTGTAAGGAAGCCTTTTTCGGCAAGCTCCTTTGACTCGGCATAGGCCACCATATCCGCGCCGAGAGCCGCCTCAACCACCGTATGGAAGCCGAGCGCCTTTATACCCGATACTACCTGTCCGAGCTTTGCGTATGTAAACTGGCTTGAGATTGAGGGGGCAACAACCGCGTAAACCTTGTGCTCACTGTTATTTTTAAGCATTTCAACGGCGTCAAGTATAAACGATTTATCGGTAATGGCGCCGAACGGACACTGATAAACGCACGCTCCGCAGGAGATGCACTTGTTGTTGTCTATGCAAGCCGCCTTGGTTTCGGTCATTGAAATGGCGTTTACCTTACAGGCTATCATACACGGGCGCTTGAAATTAAGTATAGCGCTGTACGGGCAGACCTTAGCGCACTGTCCGCATTCCACGCACTTTGTTTTATCGATATGCGCCTTCTGCTGATTATCAAAAGAAATAGCCCCTCTTCTGCAAACGTCCTCGCAGCGGTGAGCAAGACATCCGCGGCAGGCCTCGGTAACATCGTAGCCGCCCATCGGACACTCGTCGCAGGCTATTTCTATAACCTCGATAACATTCGGGTTTTCCTTGTCGCCGCCCATTGCGATTTTAATACGCTCGCCTAAAATAGCGCGCTCCTTGTAAACACAGCAACGCATTGTGGGCTCGTTTCCGGGAACAATTCTTTTCGGAATATCAATCATATTCTCGGTAAGAGTTCCGTTCCAGGCTTCCCGTGCCACCTCACGGAGAACCTTGTATTTCAAATGCTGTACCTTGGTATCGAATTTTCTCAAAACTTTGCTCCTTACTGCCGCTTATTCCCCTGCGGCGAAATAATATATAAATTAAAAGTAGCTGACCTTTATCCGTTTGCCCATTTTTTTCAAGCAATCGGATAGCTCGGTAACAAGCTGCATTTTAATATTGAAATTAATCGGAAGATCCGGATTTTGGTGAGCGGGGTTTATCGCCCTGCCCACGAAAAAGTTTATATCGGTCGCTTCCTCAAAAAGCAGACGGCATATAAGCGAAGCGCCGTCTCTTTTCACTCCCCATTGCGAATAGGATTCGTTGTCGTTAAGATAATCCTTAGCGTACGAAAGCACCTTGTTTATGGTTATAACGCCCTCTGTAACAAGGTCAACGCCCTCGATTTCCGCGATAGGGGGAACATCCTTATCTATAAATTCAAGCTTCGGCTTTAAAGGCTTGCCGAGATACCTTGCGGCAATCGTGGAGGTAGTGCCGCCGCATATTATGTGCTTCCCCTCTTTTGAGAAGAAAAGCGACATCATCTTATCGCAGTCATCCCTGTTTGAGGGAGGACCGAAAAGCAAATTCATAGGCTCACGCCTGCGTATTCTTACAACGCAGGCGGTAGCGTCGTCGCCGGGCTTTCCGCCGTAAAGACGGTTGCACTCGTCTATCAGTATTGTCGAAAGGGTTTTTGCCGTGTAACCGACCGAATAAAAGGTCTTCATAAACTCAGCAATATCCTCTCTCTGCCAACCGAAATTATATTCCGTCCCTATTCCGGCGTGAGGACAGCCGTCGCTCATCAGAACAAAGACATCGTTTTCACAAAGCCTTATTCGGGACTGAAAAATTTTCTTGCCCTCAATATTAAGCTCGGTTTTCGGGTAATCGTATTCCTCGCCGTCGCGCAAAAGTATAACCGACGGATTATCGTACTGTATAAGCTCCGCCTCATTGCTGTCCACAATACGCATAATGGTAAAGGTTGAATACGCCACATGCCTTTCGGAGCAAACGGGCAGTGTTGCGGCTATTGTCTGCACACAGTCCTCAAGCGACAGCCCCGCGGCAATCATTGTGGATATTATTTTTGAGGTAAGAGTAGAAAGTATGCTTGCCTTTACTCCGCTGCCGAGCCCGTCCGCCAAAACAACAACGGTAGAGCCATCCTCCTGCTCTATTACATCGACATGGTCGCCGCAAAGCTCCTCGCCGTCGTGAAAAATACTTCTGTAACCTATATCCGCGCAAAGCTTATTCATCGTTTATCGACTCCTTAAGCTTTGTAAGCGCTATTTTGGTCTCGGCGGCAGTCTCGCCCAAGAGCGAGGCTATTTCCTGAACTATGCGCATTTGTTTATCAACGACCTTGTCGGCTGTTTCAACCGTCTGGCGGCTAAGCTCTTCCTTGCGCTGGCGCTGAATTTCCTCATCGGAAACATCACGCATAATGCATATAAGCGCCTTGTACTCCTTGTCAAGCACTATCGTCTGCTCAACATATCGGTCGTATTCGGCAAGATATACCTTGTTGTCCCTTATAGCCTTTCCCGTGCGCTGAACATCCATAAAGGGCTTCGGGTCGAGAATTCTTATTATGGGCTCGCCCATAACATCCGACTCTCTCGGAATATTCATTAATTTCAGCGCCGCTCGGTTTATCTGCTGTACCTCGTACTTATCGTTAAGCACAACAATACCGTTAGGCGTGTTATTGATGATATTATCGGAGAAGTTTTCCGCCCTTTCCTTAAGAAACGGCAGACACATTGAAGCCTCCGCCTTGCCCTGTATTATAGCAACCGCCTTTTCACGGCAGGTATTATACCCGCAGGAGCCGCAGTTAAGCTCGTCTTCTTTTCTCGGCTTGCCCATACGCTTAAGCGTTTCTCTTATCTCGCTCTCCGACGGATAGGGCAGCTTTCTTCCTATAAACTCAAGGGTTTTACGGAGCGTAAGCTCGTTCGGCTGCTCTACCTTAAAGTCTCTCTTTCCGGCATAGTCCGCAACCGCCGCATAATCCCTTACCGGCATACGGTGGTATTTTTCCATTACGGGTCCGCCGATACAGCTGCCTGCGCACGCCGACATTTCTATAAAGCAGTTTTCTATACTGCCCTCCTCTATGTCGTGGAGCGCCGCCATACAGTTTTCAACGCCGTCAATTGCTATGTAGGTGTAATCGGGAAGCATATTTTTCTGCATGGTTTTAAGAATACCGCCCGTGGTCGGGAAAAATCTCGCAAGACTTTCGTCGTTTTTGTCAAGCTCCTTTTCGGGCTTAATTCCGGCAGACTCAAACCATTCCGTAAGCTCCTCAAAGGTGAGCGCCGCGTCGGTAATGCCGGTATAGTAGCCTGCCTCGTCCTTTTTGGCAACGCAAGGACCGATAAACACCGTTTTGGCTTCGGGAATTCTTCTCTTTATATCCTCGCAATGCGCTTGCATAGGCGACAAAACATCGGCAAGGTAAGGCAGACACGACGGATAATACTTCTGTATAAGAAGATTTACCGAGTGACAGCAGGACGAAATGAGAATTTTCCTGTGTTCTTCCTTAAGCAGTCTCTCATATTCCCGTTTTACTATTGTAGCGCCGACGGCGGTTTCCTCCGCATCGGCAAAGCCGAGCTTTTTAAGAGCCGCCTTGAGAGCCGAAAAACCCACGCCGTCGTAATTTGCTATAAAGGACGGCGCAACGCTTGCGATAACAGGCGCGCCCGAATTAATAAGCACCTGCACCTTTTCGGTCTCACCCGCAATTTCCTTGGCGTCCTGCGGACAGACAACAAAGCACTGACCGCACAATATACATTCGTTACCGACTATATGCGCCTGATTTCCCGAAAAACGGATAGACTTGACAGGACAGTGTCTGATGCATTTATAACAGTTTTTACAGTTAGATTTTTTCAGCTTTAAAAACTCTGACATAATAAATACAATCCTTAATAAAGGTTATTTCAGTTTGCTTAAAACATTGCTTTCGAAAAATTCACCCACTGTTTCGGGCGATACGGAATAAAGCTCGCCGTCCACCGTTACGCATACCCCCTGCTGGCAGTTGCCCATACAGAAGGTTCCGCCGAGCTCAACGCTGTTTTTTAAATCGTTGTCGGCTATAAGCCCCTGCAAAGCCTCAACCACCTGTCTTGAGCCCTTAAGATGGCAAGAGCTTCCGATACATACCGTTACCTTCATATTTTTTCCTCCGTTAAAATATTATATAACTGCTAATCCGAGCAGAAAGCTGCGTTCAGAAGCATACCGACTTACGGACTTTGCCGCCGCCATAATCGGTATGAGTTTTAATATACTTTCCTTGCTTTTTCCTGCACATTCACAGTAAAAATCAAGGTACTTTTCGGCTGTTTTTTTATCAATAAATAAATAT
>DKDS01000045.1:23537-23839 GCA_002451855.1 Ruminococcaceae bacterium UBA6842
TCGGCGGCGCCTATTGCGGCGTGCGACCAATCAATCACGGCAGGATTGCCGTTTTTGTCTATAATAACATTTGTAGGACTGAAATCGCAGTGGCAAAGACAGTGCCCCTCGGGAAAGTCCGAAAGCGTTTCAAGAAGCCTTGCTCTTGTTTTGTCATCAACATCCGAATGTTTTATTCTGCGTTCAACCTTATCCTTTAGTCTCGGAAAAGGCAAAGAGCCGTTTTTTTGTAATTTAATCTGAATTTCAGCAAATCTTTTTATTATCTCATTGACCTTATCGGGATTTTCCGCAATTATTAT
>DKDS01000045.1:23862-41960 GCA_002451855.1 Ruminococcaceae bacterium UBA6842
AATTATTTCAGCCACGGTTTTTCCGCTTATATATTCGCTTACTATCGCCCATTTGCCGTCTTCCTTTTCAATTCCGTAGAGCTTCGGAACACTAAGCCCCGCTTCCTCGGCACGAGCTTGATTTAAAGCCTCGTTCAGAATATCGGTTTTTGAATAGTCGCTGTCGAATACCTTAATAACACGGTCGGAATCCTTATACACCGTTTTACCGGTGCGAACCGCGATTATTTTATCAAGATTCATCTGCGGTCCCCCCCTATACAGTATATATTATAAGGCATTGTGAAAAGATAATCAAGTGCAAACTGCTTTAAAATCCGATTTTGTTGTAACGCCGCGAATTTTGTGGTAAAATACAGGCGGAGAAACGCAAGCTCTTATATTTTCGGGAGATGAGATACTACGGAAAACAAAATTTACGATATAATAATTATAGGCGGAGGAGCCGCGGGGCTCACAGCGGCGATTTATTCCGCAAGAGCCGGAAAGACGGTGCTTTTGCTTGAAAACACCTCCTTCGGGGGACAGATTTCCTATTCGCCCGAGGTTGAAAATTATCCCGGCTTTAAAAGCATAAGCGGACTTGATCTGTCGGACAGGCTTTTGTCGCAAGCCGCCGCGGCGGGTGCCGAAACCTCGTTTGAAACGGCGCTTTCGGTGAAAAGCGAGGGAAAGCTTAAAACGGTAACGACCGATTCGGGCGAGCATAAATGCCTTGCCGTTATAATAGCCGCCGGAATGAAGCACAGAAAACTCGGTCTTGAAAACGAGGAAAAATTTACGGGAAAAGGCATATCCTACTGCGCCGTGTGCGACGGAGCGTTTTTTAAAAACAAGGATGCCGCCGTTTACGGCGGAGGAAACACCGCGGTGGAGGACGCCTTGTTTTTATCGGACATATGCAAAAGCGTAACCGTAATTCACAGGCGAGCAAGCTTCAGAGCGGCTGACGCAGAAGTGCGAAAGCTAAAGGAAAAAAGCAATGTTTTTTACAAGCTTAACCGCATAATAACCTCGCTCAACGGCGAAGGCTCGCTTTCCTCCGTAACTCTTGAAAACACCGAAACCGGGGAAACGGAGGAATTAAAAATCTCCGCCTTGTTTACGGCGATAGGTCAGATTCCGCAGAACGAAGCGTTTAAAGACATTGTAAAGCTTGACGAATACGGATTTATAGAAGCGGGCGAGGACTGCAAAACACAGACAGAAGGCGTTTTTGCGGCAGGTGATTGCCGTACAAAGCAGCTCCGCCAGCTTACAACCGCGGTTTCGGACGGTGCGGTTGCCGCAACAGCCGCCTGCAAATATCTGGATACATTGAATATATGAAAAAACGGGTTATGTCCTAAAACATAGCCCGTTTATTATAGATATTATTAATCTTCGTTCGAAATATGCGCCTTGAATTCCTCGTTTTGCTCGGGGTAAGCCGAAAGCATCGGCTCTACATCCTTGCCCTTTTTACGGTCAAAATAGTTTTTGGTTATCCTCGCAACCTGACCCGACAGTAACACAAGCGCAATCAGGTTCGGCAGCGCCATAAGACCGTTAAAGGTATCGTCAAGCGCCCAAATCAAATCCGAGCCGATAAGAGACGAGAAAACGATAAGCAGAATAGACGCCACCTTAAAAATCATAGTCGCGGTTTTTCTTGATTTTTCCGAAGTATTGCGGAAGCAAAAATCCATTGCCTTTTCGCCGTAATAGGACCACGCAAGTATCGTGGTAAACGCAAACAGCGGCAGAATTATAAGGAATGTGACCGTTCCGAATGTACCGAGGTTTGAAGAAAACGCCGACAAAGAGGTTGCCGAATCCGAAGCGCCCACAAACTCGCCCGCGGCATTTGTTGTACCGAAAAACGAGCCGTTTTCGTAAGAGCCGTTTCCTATGTTGGTGGTGAGAACCACAAGAGCGGTAAGCGTGCAGATTACGAATGTATCGAAAAATACCTCGAAAATTCCCCAAAGCCCCTGCTTTACAGGCTCTCTTGTTTCGGACGCAGAGTGCGCTATAACGGAAGAGCCGAGACCTGCTTCATTTGAGAAAACACCTCTTGCAAGACCCTTTTTGATTATTTGCGAGAAAGCAAATCCGCCGACACCGCCCGCAACCGCCTTTGCGGAAAACGCGCTCGAAAATATAAGGCGGAAGGTTTCGGGAACCGCTCCGATATTTTTACCGATTATAATAAAAGACATTACTATAAACAGCACCGACATAAACGGAACCAGCATAGACGCTATTCTGCCTATGCGCTTTATTCCGCCGATAATTACAACAGCGGCAAAGAGCGCTACAACAGAGCCTATAAGGAGCTTTACCCATGTTTCATCCGTGTTCAGAACGGATATAAACGAGCCTGTTATCTTGTTGGTCTGCACACCGCTCATACCGGTTGCCGCAAGCAGACAGAAAACAGCCGCAAGAAGTCCCAGCCAGTTTTGCTTTAAACCGTATGCAATGTAATAAAACGCGCCGCCGCTGAAGCTTCCGTCCTTTTCCTTACGGCGGTAATAAAGACCCAAAACATTTTCGGAATAGTTTGTAACCATACCGACAAACGCCGATATCCACATCCACATTACGGCACCCGGACCTCCCGTAAGAATAGCGGAGGTTACGCCGATAATGTTACCCGTGCCGACAGTGCCTGATATTGCGGCGGAAAACGCCTCGAACTGCGAAACGGAATTTTTATCCCTTTTCCCCTGTTTTTTTCCTATGCCCTTTACCACAGGTACGATTGTGGAGCTGAGCGACTCCCCGAATTTTCTTACCTGAAGCACCTTTGTGCGAACGGTAAGCAGTATGCCCGTACCGAGTATCATTACAATCATCGGCCAGCCCCATACAACGCCGTTTACCCAATCGTTTACTTTGGTTACCGTTTCAATAAACGACTCCCACATTAAAATTCCCCCTAAAGCTTTTTTACGCAAACAAAAAGAGCTAAACGGTTACCGTTTAACTCCGAACTGTACGCTGAAATAAGCCCAAAGGGGCATATGTAATCAGTTTTACTCCGTCCTTTTGCCTGAGAGATTGGCTTGCGCCTTGCACCTTCGGCATCCTGAACAGGACTTCTCCGGAGAGCTATCCGCATACAGTTTCATCGCTTTTTGCGACACCTGAGAGTGTTACTCCTTCGGGAACGGATGTGTATATTTACATTCCGTAATTTCCTGCATACTTCATTTAGCTTTTTTATTTGCTTAACTATTGTAGCATTTATTTTGCATATATGCAAGCTTTTTCGACAATTTTTGCGTAAAAACCCAAAATTTCCGCTGTTGTGGTTTTTAACGCTTCGGAAAAGGCATATTTTCAGGCAGTCCTAAAATATAATCGGCGGAAACATTATAAAAGGTACATAAGGTTTTTAAGTGTTCTATCGGCAGAGGGCGCTTACCGTTTTCATACTCACTGTAATATTGCTGTGTCGTTCCCAAAATTTTTGCAACTTCCTTTTGATTTAGTTTCGGTTCTCTGTCTTCTCTTAAATCTTTTATTATTTCATTATATTTTTTCATAGCTTTTATACTCCTTTTCGGTATACTAAACGATTATATCATACATCATAAATTATGTATTGACATTACATCATATATGATGTAGAATATAGTCTGTAAATACAAGCTATTAAAAATGCAACAAATATGTTATTTGACTTGGAAAGGAATATAAACAGTGAGTATACTTGAAAATCTTTATTACGGCAATATCCACCCGAACGAACACAGCTTTCTGAACGGCAGTGATAACAGCGAATTAATAGAAAATGCAGTCCGTCTTGAAAAAGAACTGCGCACCGCCCTTACAGAACGGCAAAAGTCCCTGCTCGAACAGTTCGAAAAGGCTGACGCGGAAATTTCCGACAGGCACGAATTGCAAGCGTTTACAAACGGGTTTCGGTTGGCGGCACGGCTGATGTCGGAGGTGTACGAGCCCACACCAAAATCAGAGCTGTAAAAAAACAATATGACCGACAGGACCACCGAGGTATGATATCGCCCCAAACAAGCAAAAAACGCTCAAAACCGTATAAGCAACGGCTTTGAGCTGATAATATCCGCATATCCGATTTTCACCGCCCTTTTTCGGGCATTTTGATTAAAGCATTACTTTGCATAAATAGCGCCGACTATGCGGTTGGTAAGGGAGAGCGGCAAAAGCTTTTTTAAAAGTCCCACGGCTTTATACTGCGCACCTATAATTAAAACCGGTTTGCTTGATTGCTTTGAAGCAATCTTGGCTATGTATTTTCCGGCAGCCTCGGGCGACATGCCGGTTTGCTCGTCCTTTTCCATTTTTTCCACCGAGCGTGAAATTCTTCCGTTATAAATATCGTCTCCACAGGTGTTTTTATGCCTTGCCGCAGTAAAACCGGTGCGAATGTCGCCCGGCTCAATGCAAACCGCGGTTATATTAAATTCACGCACCTCATTAATAAGCGCCAGCGTGTAGGAACAGAGCGCCGCTTTGGCGGCGGAATAAAAGCTCTGAAAAGGAATGGCAATATCGCCGGCAACCGAACCTATGTTTACAATGCGCCCGAAGCCCTGCTTTCGCATAATCGGCAGCACCGCCCTGCACATTCTGACCGCCCCGAAAAAATTAACATTAAACTGCCGTTCGGCTTCTTCGGTCTCTGTAAATTCGGCAGCTCCCGATATGCCGAAGCCTGCGTTGTTTATCAACACATCAATGCGGCCGCCTTCCGCCATAACCGTATTAACGGCTTTGACAATCTCTTGCTCGTCGGTTACATCGGCGCACAGACCTGCCACGCCGTCAATGTCGCCGCCGTGACGGGAAATACCGTATACCCTGTATCCGAGTTTTAACATATTTTCGGCGGCAGCTCTGCCTATTCCGGAGCTTGCGCCTGTTATTATACATACCTTCATCATTTGAAATCACCGTTTTGTATAATAGCATAAATTTTTAAAAAAAGCAATGTCACCAAAGGATATATGCGGCTCAAGCATCATTTCATTTGCTTGATTAAGAGTGAAAAAGTAAAAACGGCAAGTATCCTTAGATACCTGCCGTTTTTGGTGCGGATAACAGGAGTTGAACCTGCACGGTATTGATACCATTAGAACCTGATGGTAACGCTGCCTCGGTGAAAGGTTGTTAATTCCAAACCGATATTAAGAAAACAACGATTTATAAATGTTTATAATATCCGCCTTGGTAACCTCTTTTGCCGTATTTGCGGGGCTTCCGCTTGCAAGCGCGTCATCTGCCATTTTTTCTATATTGCCGAAAAAATCCTCCTTAACTATGCCATACTCGGCAAGCGAGGGTACTTTAAGCTTTTTGCAAATATCACCGATTGCATCCAAAAAAGCCGTCGCGGCAGTTTTGTCGTCTGCCTTACAGTCAGCCGCATTTATTGCTCTGCCCAAGCTCGCAAAACGGGTGACAGCCCCGTCAAGCGCAAAGGACATACACTTATACAACAGCATTGCGTTTGAAAGTCCGTGCGGCACATGGTAAAGCGCGCCTATCGGACGGCTCATTCCGTGAACAACGGTTACGGAGGAATTGTTAATAGCGATACCTGCTTCAAGCGCGGCGATTGCCGTTTCGTTTCGCGCCGTCAAATCGTTTCCGTTTGCATATGCAACAGGAAGATATTTAAATAACCGTTTTACGGCAGATATACAAACACTGTCGGTAAGCGGCTGAGCACGGCGGGAGGTATACGCCTCTATGGCGTGAGTAAGCGCGTCAAGTCCGGTTGACGCTGTTACAGACTTCGGAGCGGAAATGCCGAAGCTGCCGTCTACCACCGCAACATCAGGCACTAAGACCGCTCCCTTTAGAAGCATTTTTATGTTTCTTTTGGTGTCGGTTATAACGGTAAACTGCGTAGCCTCCGAGCCTGTTCCGGCAGTCGTGGGTATCGCTATCATTTTTGGCAATTTAATATCAATTACCTCACCGTAATAATCGCATATTTCCTTTTCACCCGAAACATTTACTGCGATGGCTTTCATAGAGTCTATAGGACTACCACCGCCTATCGCAATAAGAAAATCACAATCTTCACCCCTATATTTCTTAGCGCCTGCCGCTATCATCGTATCGTCGGGTTCGCCTGTTATTCCGTCAAATACGGTGTATAACAAACCGTTATCTTCAAGCATTTTGCAAAGAGCCGAAAAGCACTCAAGACCTCGGACATTTTTGCCCGTGACTATAAGCGCCTTTTTGCCGTATTTTTTAATAACTGTGCCGACAGCATCAAGCGCGCCGTTTCCAGAAATTATTTTCTTCGGTATAAAAAATTCCCGTGACATAAGTTTCACCCTCGTTCATCAAATAGCCTCTCCTGTAATTCTAACACGGGAGAGGCATTTTTTCAAATCAATCTTTATCCGCTTTAAGCACGGCTCCCAGCATTACCGTTGCTCCCTCGGTGCAGTGCCTGACCGAGGAAAACTCTGGCTCACAATGGGAAAGTCCGTCCTTAGACTGAACAAAGATCATAGTTGTTGGCAACATATATGAGGCGAACTGCGCATCGTGACCGGCACCCGAATGAATTGACATATGCGGTATGCCGCATTCGGTTGCCGACTCCTCAACATAGCCGACAAGCCTTTTATCCCAGTAAACGGTATCTCTGTTCCAAGCCTTTGTGACCTCACATTTGCATCCTGCCCATTCCTTTTCGCCGCAGCTTTTTACTACCGCAAGCACTTTAGCGAGCGCATCGGGGTCTTTGTGACGGACATCTATCGAAAAGTCAACATAGTCCGGCACACAAGTATGCACACAGGGGTGGCAGACAATCTCGCCGGTGGTATAAACAAGCTCCGGGATTGCAAGCTTATCTATCTCCTCGTGAAGATAGCAGAGTGCTTTTGAAGCGGCATACAAAGCGTCACGGCGCTTCGGCATCGGGAAGGTGCCGGCGTGAACGGTTTGACCGTAGAATTTTACACGGTAGTTAAACATACCGAGAACGCAGTCTACAACGCCGATATCCTTATTGTTATCCTCAAGGATAGGGCCTTGCTCTATGTGTGTTTCAAACATATACTGATATTTTTCGGGAGAAATGCGGTTCTTCCGCTCTCCCCTAAAACCCGATTTATCAAGCGCCTCACCGAATGTTTTTGTTGGGTCTGACATACTTTTGGTTGCAAGCATATCCTCGTATTTAAACTTTTGCCTAATATCTTCCGGTAGATAATCGTAGCAAACAATGCCCGAACACATCATAGCAGGCGGATAAAGTGAGCCTTCCTCGTTTGTCCATATCATTGCGGTAAGGGGGTGCTTATGCGGTATATTCTGTTCAACTACGGTTTCAAGCACCTCCATAGCGGACATAACCCCCAGTATGCCGTCGTAATTACCGCCATTTTTAACCGAGTCTACATGCGACGCCATTACTATCCGTTTAGCTTCAGGATCAGAGCCCGGAATTGTTGCGTACATATTCGCAACATCATCTGTTTCAATAGTTGCTCCTATCGCAGTCATCCGCTTTACAAATTCGTTACGGGCCTTAATTGCCGCATCCGACAGCGAATATCTTGTTATTCCGCCGTGGCCGGCATCGCCGTATTTTGAAAAGGTTTCTATTTTATCCTTCATTCGTTCTTCACTGCATTTATACATAAGTTGTTCATCCCTTCTACATTTCTGTCGGTCTGCGGCATTCGTTTAAAAGCTTTATAACATCTTTCTCTTCAACATTAAAAGCAACTGAGTCCGTTTCATTTTCGGTCTCAAATATGAGCATAAACCTGCCGTCCCAATCTGAAATTGCAACATCCGTTATATTTGAGCTAAGTCCCAGCTTTTCCCGAAGTCCATGGGCAGAATTTATAAACCCGTACACAACACCGCCCCAAGGCACCTTAAAGGTAAGCTTTTTTACCGTTTCGGGCTTTAAATGAAACACAAGCGGCACTTCCGAATATCCGGCGGGTACATTTCTTAAATTTGACGGCACTATACGGGTTTGCGATATGCTCAGGCAATCAAACAGATTTGCGTTTTTTATGTTATCGTAATGTCCGCCTGACATATCCGTCACCTCTTACCTATAATTTCATCCGCAATATAGAGCACCTCGTCAAGCTTTTTAAGTTCTTCCTTAATCTGCTCGGTTGTTATAATAAGCGGAGGTGCTACTATAATCATATTCTCGTGCGAATAGGTCATAAATCCTCGCTTTTTAAGCTCGCCAATAAGCTTGCCCATAATTCCGTCGGGGTCTTTTCCGTAAGGAACAAGGGGTTCTCTTGTTTCCTTATCCTTTACAAGCTCTACCGCCGAGAAAAGACCGATATACCGTACATCGCCGACGCTCGGGTGTGTTTTTTTCATTTCTTCAAGGCATTCGCCCAAAGCCTTACCCGATTTATTGACATTTTCAAGAATGTTTGCGTCTTTATAATAATTTAAGCATGCAACGCCGGCAGCACAGGCAAGCGGATGACCGCTGTAGGTAAGTCCGCAGGATAACAGGTGGTCATCGAAAAATGCCGCTATATCCTTTGACACGCAAACGCCGCCAAGCTGAACATAACCACAGGTAACGCCCTTTGCAAAGGAAACAATATCAGGCTTAACACCGAAATTTTCGAACGCAAACATTTTGCCTGTTCTGCCCCAGCCTGCCATAACCTCGTCGCAGATCATCATAATGCCGAACTCGTCGCAAATAGCGCGGACGCCCTTTAAATACCCTTCGGGCGGAATGATTACGCCGTTAGAACCCGTAATGGTTTCCACAACTATTGCGGCTACGCTGTCGGGTCCTTCGTAAATAACCTGTTCCCTGAGTTTTGCAACATAATAATCCGCTGCTGCCTTTTCGGAATCAAACTTAATTTTTTCTCTGTAAACATAAGGGTCAAAGAACTTTACAAAACCCGGAGCACCCGGTTCAAGCGGATAACGCCTCGGCTCTCCCGTAAGATTGCCGGCACCGTAGGTTGAGCCGTGGTAGCTTCTGTATCTTGAAAATATTTTGTGACGGCCGGTATACATACGGGCGATTTTTACCGCATTTTCGTTTGCGTCCGCTCCGCCGTTTGTAAAGAACACCTTTGCCATATTATCAGGCATTAGGTCAACTATCATTTTGGCTAAGGTGCTTCTCGGCTCGCTTGCGTAAGACGGCGCTATGTAACAGTATTTTTCCGCCTGCTCCCGTATGGCGTCAATTATCTGACGGTTTTTATGCCCCACATTAAGGTTTACAAGCTGGCTTGACATATCGGTATATCTGTTGCCGTCAAAGTCATACAAATATATACCCTCGGCGTCCTTAATGGGAAGCGGGTTAATTGCCGCCTGCTTTGACCAAGACTGTAAATTATACTTTTTATGATATTCTACAATAGTTTTTGCATCCATTTTAAATTGCCTCCGTTAAATAAACTTAATTAAATCTTTAATTTTAAATGCCAATACAAGCTCAGCCTTTTTCTTTTCGGTAAGCGTACTGCCCAAAAGGTCCCTTATTTGTTTTATGCGGTTGTTTACGGTATTTCGGTGAACTCCGCTTTTCTCCGCCACTGCGTTAACACTGCAATCGCACTCTATATAAAGCTTTAAAAGCTCGGTGCAGTCGGTGTTATTTTCCTCGTCATAACGAATAATCGCGCTCAGAATCTCATTTGCGTAAGTTTCTAATACGGCTTTATCCTCAACCGCAAGTATAAGACGGTTTACGCCTATATCGTCATATCTTGTCGCCGCAGAGCCTTCGTATTTTGCCGTAACAAGCGCAGCATTCGAATGTTTATAAAGATAAGGTACGGAAAGATAACCTGCCCCATCGTCCGAAATGCCTATTTTATAGCTTGTTTTGCTTTGCCTGAAAGCCTTTTCAAGCGCCGCAAGTATTCGTTCAACGCAATGCTCCGGACACCGTTGTTTTACAACAATAAGGCGTGAGGTATATATAAACATTGCCGCCGGCGAATCAGATCTTGCAAAAATACACCATAACAGCATCTTGTTTTTTGAATAGAGCGGCGATGTTATTTCCTTGCCGTCGGCACCGTAAAATGTAATGGCAAATACTCTGTAACGCTCTGCGGCGTTAAAGCCGTTCTTTTGCATTGCGGGCAAGTATTCCTCTTCCTTTTCGGGTGCGAAAATAAGATTTTTAAACGCCTGCATAAGACTCATTTCCGCTTTTTCGTTTTCAATTATTCTGCCGCAAAAATCATAAGAAATATCAATTATATGTACCTTCCACGGCAAGGTGAAAACCGGAAAATCGTTTTCGTTTGCAAAGCTTATAACATCGGGCGGTATTCTTTTGATATACGGTCCTATATTGAACACAACCCCTGCGGCGCCGTGCGCATAAAGATTACGGGTAAACTCAAGCATACGGTCGTCACTTTCGATATGGCCTATACCCGTTGTAAAGATAAGCTCGCCGCCGTGCAGAAAGTCGGGGACCTCTCTGTCCTCCACCATATGAACCCATCTGACGGTGTTTTCTATACCGTTTTTGCCCGCAACAAGCTCCATATCGTATTTTGACTTTGCGTCCTCGCAAAGCTTCAGCATGGTTATCGCCATTTTGCGTCACCCCACATTTTTAATATCCGCTTGCCTTTAGCTCCATTCTTTTTGACTGACCTATACATCCGAGAGGACATACAAGCGCGCACAGCTGACAGCCGACACATTTTCTCGGGTCAAGCCTTGGCTTAAGCGTTTCATCGCTAAGCGTCAGAGCTTGATGCCCCGCGTCGTGACAGGAAATCATACATCTTCCGCAGCCCACACATTTACTTTTGTTGAAGGAAGGATAAACGATACTGTTGCGGTCAAGCTTATCGGCGGAAACTATTTCACCAAGCGCTGTACCGACAAAATCAGAAAGCTTTTCATAACCGTTTTCGGAAAGGAAAAGTGATAAGCCGCTCAATAAATCGTCTATGATACGGTATCCGTACTGCATAACCGCTGTGGTTACCTGAACACTTCCGCAGCCGAGCGCCATAAACTCCGCCGCATCGTGCCAAGTCTCAATTCCGCCCATACCGCTTATCGGTATATCCTTCAATTCGGCGTTGTGCTTCATATCGCTTATAAACCTGAGCGCAATCGGTTTAACGGCTTTCCCGGAATAACCCGAAACGGCGCTTTCGCCCGATACATCCATTCTCGGTTTTTTGCAGTCTAAAGTCAGTCCCGTTATACTTTTGACCGTGTTTATTGCCGCAATTCCGTCCGCTCCTGCTCTTACCGCGGCTATTGCCGGTATTTCCATATGCCCGATGTTAGGCGTCATTTTTGCAAGCACCGGCAAGTTTGTGCCTCTTTTTACCGCCGCCGTATACCGAGCCACAAGCTCCGGGTCTTGTCCGACATCGGAGCCAAGCCCCTTGCCGCACATTTGAGGACAGCTGAAATTGCATTCGATAATATCAGCCTTAGCTTCGGTTACAAGTTCGGCCAATCTCGTCCATTCCTTTTCGTCCCTTCCCATAATCGACGCTACTATAACCTTATTCGGAAACTCTTCTTTAAGCCGTTTTAAATCCTTTAAATTTTCGCTTAAATCATGGTCGGAAATCTGCTCTAAGTTTTTAAAGCCGATAAACGGTGTGCTTTCCTTGTTTAAAACATCAAATCTCGGAGAAACCTCACGAGGCTTTAAAAAGCCTATTGTTTTAAACGCCGCACCCGCCCAGCCGGCTTTGAATGCGCTGGCGCACATTTCATAGCTGCCGGCAACGATCGAGGAAGAAAGAATAAACGGATTTTCAAAATGAACTCCCAAAAAATCTATGGATAAATCCTTCAATTCTGTTTTTTTGCATTCGGGCAGCATTTTAACCATTTTTCTGATTCTTATGGGCTCGTCATAATGTATACAGGCGCTTTCGCAGTCTCCCCGACAGTTACTGCAAACCAACTTATTAACAAGGGTTGCGGCGTTTTCGCTGTTTTCAAAAAAAACGGAGCGTATCATTTCAGCCGGTTTATATCCGTTTTTGCACGCTTTGTCGCAAACGCCATCGGCGCATAAAAGACATCTTGCGGCTTCTTTATTTATATCAAGCATTGTTTCACCTTCTTAAAACAAAATGTAGAGGTTAAATTATTTAAGCGAGCATTTGACAAATTTGCCCCAGCCTTTTTCGCCTTTAAATTCGCCTTTATCAAATACAAGGCGTCCTCTTGAATAGGTCTTTTCGGGATAGCCCTTAAGCTTTACACCCTCCCAAATTGTGTGGTCACAGTCGGAATGCATTTTATCGTTTGTTATAGTGAAATCAAGGGTAGGATCGTAAATTACAATATCCGCATCCTTACCTACCGCAAGCGAGCCTTTGTTTTTACATCCGAATATTTTTGCCGGATTTGCCGCACACAGCTCAACTGCCTTCGGGAAACTTATTTCACCCTTGTTTGCCGCCGAAAGCATATACGGATACATATTTTCAATCCCTGCGCAACCGTTGGGAATTTTTGAAAAATCATCCTTTCCCCAATCCTTTTCGTAGGATTGGAACGGGCAGTGGTCGGTCGCTATTGTTGCAATGTCGCCCCTCTTTATTGCCTGCCACAGGGCTTTTCGGCTTTCCTCACCCTTCATAGGCGGCGAGCATACAAAGTTTCTGCCGTCCTCCCGTTTATACACATCACAGGTGAATTCAAGATACTGCGGACAGGTCTCGGCGTATATCTCATAGCCTTCGTCACGGGCTTTCGTCACTGCCTCAACACCCTGTTTGTTCGCAAGATGAACGATGTAAAGCGGAGCGTTAAGCGATTTTGCCCACTGGATTGCCCGTTCGTCCGCCTCGGCTTCAACAAATTCAGGTCTTGAAAGGTAATGATACCATGCACTTGTCTTGCCTTCGGAAAGGAATTTTTTTGTAAACATATTGACCATTTCGTTGTTCTCTGCATGAACCTCAATGAGTGCGCCTGCGCTTTTAGCCTTTTCAAGCACCTGATAGAAAACACCGTCCTTAACGCCGAAATCGTATACCATAAACACCTTGAAGGAGGGAACTCCGTATTCGACAGCCTCGTCTATTGAATTGATGAGATCTCCGCTTACATCTTTAATCGCAACATGGTAAGCGTAATCAACTGCCGCCACCGGCTTGCAAAGCTTGTCACGGCGTTTAACCGCTTCAACCATTGTTTCGCCGAAATCCTGCAAAACAAAATCAAATACCGTTGTGGTACCGCCGCAGGCGGCAGCCCTTGTGCCGGCAAAATAATCGTCGGACGATATTGTCCCGCCGAACGGCATTGCAAGGTGCGTGTGTGCGTCAATAGCACCGGGGAGTACAAGCTTTCCTTCCGCATTTACGATTTCCGTGCCGCCTTCGGGTTCAATATTTCCAGCAACAGCGATAATCTTGCCGTCCTTTACCGCAATATCCGCCTTAAACATTTCGGAATCCGTAACGACCGTTCCGTTTTTAATAAGCAGATCCATAAAACCATATCCTTTCGTTGAACTCCTTGGGTTAGCACGGTTTTCACCGTGTTAACCCAAATATCTTACTTTTTGTAAACCAGTACAAGACCGGAACGCTGATATATTTGTGCCACATCAACAAGGTCCATTCCGCCGGCATTTGCGGTGATAAGGTTTGAAACCCACGTTACACCGAAATCAACCGTGCCGCCTGCAACCGCCGTTGTTTCGCCGATATCTCCGCCGCCGGGGGTGATAGTAACATTAAGTCCAACTTCATCGTAATAGCCTTTAACCTTTGCAACATAATAGCCCATAAACTGCGCCTGCGGCAGCCATTTAAGCTGAATTGAAACATTCTTTTTTTCGGGGGCTCCGAGGTCGCCTGTAAGGAACGAGGCGTTTCTTATGTCATCAAGCGTAAGGCTCGAAAGCTTTGCGGAAGCCGTGCTATCGTCAAGCTTTATGTATTTCTTCGCAAGGTCAAGCGTTTGCTGTAATGCTTCATCGTCCATATGTCCGTAATCTGTAACGGTATTTCCCTTAGTATCTGTCTGAACAAGCTTTACAACCTCTTTTGCCATATAAGCCTGATGAGCCGAAGAAACCGAGGAACCTGCTTTGTAAACTATTTCCGCCGCCTCGTCAGGGTGTTCACATGCGTATTCCCACCCTTTAAGAGAAGCCGAAACAAATGCGCGTACCGTGTTGGGATTTTTTGCCGCAAAATCCTTGGTACAGAAAATCATATCCTCAAGCATTGCGACGCCCTGATCGTTCATGTCTATCGTGCCGACAGTGTCGCCGTAGCCGTAGCCGCCGTCATAATCGTTTTTAACAAGACCGAGCTCGTTATATGTCATAGCCGATGCCAAAGTAATAGCGTCGGTATCAAACTGGTCCATGGTAAAATCCATACTTACATAATCGGTAGGCTGTCCGTACTTTGCAAGCAACGCCTGAATTTCATACTCGTTGCCGAGTCCCCAGTTTCCTACCATTCCCGCCTTCGCTGCGGAAACAATTCTTTCCTCGTCTGTCATATCGGCTCCGGACGAGACTTCCTTACCCTTACTTCCGCATCCCGCAAAGGAAAGCGTAAGTAAAGCCGATAAAGCAATCGCTGCAAATTTTCTCATTTTCATTTCAATTACCTCCAATATATGCAATTTATATAATAAAAAAGCTCAGCGCCGCTTTTTTGTTACCAAATTTTCTGCCGCCGATAAAGCGGCGAATAAAACAATGCCTATAATACACGCAACGGCTATATAAGCCCAAGCTGTGGAATACTGTGCCTTTAAAATGTTTTCTCTTATCATTCTGCCTACACCGCAGACCTTTTCAGCAAAGTATTCACTCACCAATGCCGCCATAACGCTTGCCGGAACGCTCACCTTAAGCGAAGTAAACACAAATGGTATGCTGTTAGGCGCCCTTAACTTAAAAAGCACCGTGAACTTTTTTGCCGCATAGGATTTCATAAGATCAAGCGAAAAAGGCGGCAACTCCGTAAGTCCTCTGTATGCGTTAAGCGTCATAGAAGCTATACTTACAATAATTACTATAAGCAGTTTCATTACATAGCTCCTTACCGATACATCGGTGCTCACTCTCCTTGTCCACTGGAGCATAACTGCCGATAAAGCAACTATCGGCACGGCACTTACCGCCGCAATAACAGTCAGTCCCGTACCGCCGAAGCGCGGCGAAAAGCAAGCCAAGACCGAAAGTATGTAACCTATTACAGAACCGATTATAAGCCCCGGTATTATAACTGAAAGCGTGATTTTGGTGTTCTGCCAAATCGCCGTACCGTTATCGTTTATAATCTCAATAATCTTAGTCGGCACCGGCAATATAACCGTGCTTGTATTAAGCAGTCTGTGTAATATTCCGGCCTGCCACAGGGCTATAATTAAAACGCCGAACGCCGCAGGATAAATTACTGCTTTAACGCCGCTGTGCGGCGGTTTAGCAGGCAATTTCATTTTTACCATTCTTGTTCCCTCCTTACTCTCTGTGACGGCAGATAAGCTTTTCTATAAATCCGATAATAACAAAGCTCAAAACGCCTATCACAGCGCTCAGCACTATGATCTGCCAAAAAACATATCTTGTCATAGCTCCTTTAAGAGACTGAGATAACAGACATCCGAGTCCCACGCCGCCCTGTAAGGTATCAACAAGTATAGATGCGGTAATTGCCATGGGAGCCGCTATTTTAAGCCCTGTAAAAAAGTACGGCAAACAGGCAGGAAACATAGTTTTAAAATAAAACTGCCCTACACCTGCCGCATATGAATACATAAGCTCGTGCTTTTCCTTTTGTACCGATTTGAATCCCGCAAGTGTATTTGCCGCCACCGGATAAAAGGTCAATATCGCGGCGATAACAATCCGACTTTTTGCAATATCGCCGGTAAGCGCCAATATGATAGGCGCCAAACCTAAAACCGGTATCATTTGAATAAGCATAAGGTACGGAAAAGCAATTTTCTCAATCGTATCAAATAGGCTCATCAAGAGTGCCAATATAAAACCGAGCGCCGTTCCTACGGCAAAACCTATACCGGCACGGGAAAGCGTTGCTCCCGCATTTTGCAGCACCATACCTATCGCAGTCTGTGTTCCGTTAATTTTTTCTGCGGATATTACCGAGTTTATTATTCCGCCGATGTGCGGTAAAAAGTTTTCGGGTGAACGCTCGGTAAATTCCACAACCGTAGCAAACAGTTCCCAAATCGCTATAATAATAAGCGTCCACAAAATCGGCATAAACCATTTTGCGTTGTAGATTTTTTTAAGGGTTTTCATTTTTTACACTCCCTCAAAGCTTCCTCTGATTTTCGCGACATAATCGGTAAACTCCGCCGTGTCTTTTATCTCTGCCGTTCTGGGTCTCGGCAAATCAATATCAATCACCGCCGAAAGTCTGCCCGGATGCGGTGACAAAACACAAACTCTGTCCGAAAGAAATACAGATTCAGCTATATTATGCGTTACAAATACTATTGTTTTATTTGTTTTTCTCCAAATTCGCAGAAGATCCTCATGCAGCTTTTCACGGGTAAATTCGTCAAGTGCCGAAAAAGGCTCGTCCATTAAAAGTATTTCCGGCTGAATCGCAAGTGCTCTTGCAATTCCCACTCGCTGTTGCATACCGCCCGATAACTGCTTCGGATAACGGTCCGCAAAATCCTTAAGCCCGACGAGCTCAAGCATTTGCATTGCCCGTTCCTCTCTGTCAGATTTCGGAACCTTTAATATCTCCATCGGCAAAATTACATTTTTCTTAACGGTTCGCCAGTCATAAAGCACAGGGCTTTGAAAAACAATTCCGTATTTCCTTTTAAGGCGTGCAGCCTCAGGTGTTTCACCGCCTACGGTGACCTCGCCGCTTGTCGGCTTCAGCAAATCGGCAATTATTCTTAAAAGTGTAGTTTTGCCGCAGCCTGACGGACCCAAGAGCGATATAAATTCTCCCTTTTTAATATCAATGCTTACATTTGTAAGCGCCGTAACGCCGTTATCGTATTCCATACCGATGTTTTTAAGCATTATTTCAGTTGAATTTTCGTTCATTTTTATCGCTCCGTTTCTTTTATAATATAAAAAAGCAGACAACCGCACCTTTTTATTATCAGGCGCCATTGTCTGTTTCAAATTTGCTTTTTTGATTTGACAATATTATAAAACATTTTAGTGCAAACTGTCAACTGCGCAGTTTGCGCATTGTGCATATTGAATACTTTAATGCAAAATTTTTATATTGTTTTTGAATTAAATGAATATGGTTTTTTGGGCATTGAGGCTTTACAGTATGCTGCCGCACAATATTTTTGCCAAGCCCTATGTGCAGCAGCACACGGCTTTTCACACACTAAAAAACGAAGATTTATAAAAATAAGAACTCTATCTTATTTTGCAATTTTAACTAATGAGGTTTACAGGATTTTTATAAATATCCTGATAAATATAGGAGAAATCCGGTATTTAAAACTCTTCCAAAAAAGTGCTGGACTTATGACACCGATTGTGGTATGGTGTTTGGCTTGGAAAGAGGTGAAAATCGTGAATATACTTGAAAAACTTTATTATGGCAGCATACATCCGCATGAACACGCTTTATGGAACGGCGGCAATAACAGTGAATTAACCGAAAATGCCATACGGCACGAAAAAAATCTCAGAGCTGCTCTCACAGAACACCAAAAAGGCCTGCTTGAGCAGTTCGAAAATGCGGAAGCAGAGATTTCTGATAAACATGAACTGCAGGCGTTCACAACTGGATTTCGGTTGGCGGCTCGGCTGATGATGGAAGTGTACGAATACACACCGGTGTTGGAATCATAATAAAATACAGTATGGCAAAAGGAATTCTTCTACTGAATTTCATAATTGGTAAAGACATTGTAAAGTTTCCGAGAATATGATAAAATACTTTCACAGAATCATTAAGAGGTGAGCGTATGGGCAGGCAACGGAACAGGAGAATATTTGCCGGATTTTACAGACGGTATGACGGCAGGTATATTTATGTTGTGGCGGTTGTCCCCGACGCTGACACCGATGAAAAAATCGTGATTTTTCATTACGGAACCGAAGCCTGTGGCTGCAAGTATTACACAATGACGAAAAAATCTTTTTGTGAGCA
>DKDS01000106.1:0-2539 GCA_002451855.1 Ruminococcaceae bacterium UBA6842
TTTACAGCATATCAAATCAAATTTAATAGAGTTACCCAAATCCCCCATCGAAGTTACCTTCGATGGGGGATTTCCATTACCTCTTATATAGCTACTCTATAATTTTATTCCACCGTAACACTCTTCGCCAGATTCCTGGGCTTATCGACATCCAGGCCCTTTGCCACACTGACATAATACCCTAACAGTTGTAAAGGTATCACCGCAAGGCTGGCCATGAAATGCTCATCCACTTTCGGCACATAAACGGCGAAGCTCACCTGATCTTCGATCTCATAGTTGCCGTAAGTAGTCAGACCCATAAGATATGCCCCCCGGCTCTTGCACTCCAGCATATTGCTTATGGTCTTCTCATATAGTTCACTCTGGGTCAAAACACCGATTACCAGCGTTCCCTGTTCAATCAGGCTGATGGTTCCGTGCTTCAGTTCACCGGCTGCATATGCCTCCGAATGAATATAGGAAATTTCCTTTAATTTAAGCGATGCTTCAAGCGATACCGCATAATCGATATTTCTTCCTATAAAGAACAAGGATTTCGGATCTCCGCAGTGCTTTGCCATTTCCTTGATTTTAGGTTCTGAAAGTATTACCTTTTCTATAAGCTCGGGCAAGCGGCAAATATCGTCAAATATTTTTTCTACACGGTCGCTGTCCATTGTCTTTAATATACGCGCCGCCCAGACCGCAATAAGATAAATTACGGAAAGCTGAGTAGTATAGCCCTTTGTGGTGGCAA
Organism: Ruminococcaceae bacterium UBA6842; assembly: GCA_002451855.1. Classification (GTDB taxonomy): domain Bacteria; phylum Bacillota; class Clostridia; order Oscillospirales; family Acutalibacteraceae; genus UBA737. Next base: position 740 of record DKDS01000106.1, read on the forward strand.
CCGCGATTTCGGGACCTGCCCATGTATAAATAACATCATCGGATGCGTTTGCTATGGAGCTTCCGACTACATTTACTATCGAAAGCGTATGAGAGCCTCGCTTTTTTGCTTCTTTAAGAGCCGCCAAGGTATCTGCCGTTTCGCCTGACTGACTTATTATTATAGTAAGCGTTTTATCATCTACAATAGGATTGCGGTAACGGTATTCGCTTGCGTAGTCTATACTTGTAGGTATTCTGAGCATTTCCTCAAATACATATTTACCGACCATTCCGGCGTGATAAGCGGAACCGCACGCAACAATTTCTATTCGGTTTATTGTTTTAAGCTTTTCCTCGGTAAGCTTTAAGCCCTCAAATACTATTTCCCTGCCCTTAATGCGGCTTTCTATGGTTTGCTTGACCGCATTCGGCTGTTCCATTATTTCCTTCATCATAAAATGGTCGTAACCGCCCTTTTCGGCAGCGGCGACATCCCAGTTAATAACGGCGGCGGAGCGGTGAAGCTCGTTTTTATCCGAATCATACAGCTTAACGCCGTCCGGAGTAAGCACGGCTATCTCGCCGTCCTCAATATAAAGTATATCTCTTGTATGGGAAACAATAGCGGTAACATCGGAAGCTATATAATTGGCGTCCTTTGAAAGACCGATTATAAGCGGACTGAATTTTCTTACCGCAATAAGCGTATCGGGGCAGTCCGTGCATATAATACCCAATGCGTAGGAGCCTTCAAGCTGTGCTACGGTTTTTGACACAGCCTCGAACAAATCGCCCTTATAGAACTTTGCGAGCAGCTGCGGAACTACCTCTGAATCCGTCTCGCTTGCAAATTCAACGCCGTCTGCTTTAAGAGAATCCCTTAAAGCCATATAGTTTTCGATTATGCCGTTGTGAACAACCGCGAACTTACCGTCCGAGCTTATATGGGGATGCGCGTTTTTGGTGCAGGGCGCACCGTGTGTAGCCCAACGGGTATGACCTATTCCGATAGTTCCGTTGACCGTACTGCCGTTATCGGTCTTTTCAATAAGGTTCCTTATTCTTTCCGTGGTCTTTTCAATGTGAATACCGCCGTTTTCAAGCACCGCTATACCGGCAGAGTCATAGCCGCGGTACTCAAGTCTTTCAAGACCTTCAAGCAAAAAGCCTGCCGCCTGAGTTTTTCCCGTAAATCCAACAATTCCGCACATAAAAATACACCTTTCCGCGATATGCAGAAAGGCGCTGTTTTTTAAGCACGCCGAAAAAGACGGGTACATTATCCGTCTGTTCGGTCAAAGGGACCTTTCATACATACCGTATAAAAATATTATTGACATAGCAAGACGCCTCTGTTCCGAAATTACTTCCGGTTTTTAAACGCCTGTTTACGACATGCCTGCCGTGGGACATCCGCCGAATATTTCGATGCTCCCCATCCTCGTCAACCGCTATGCCAAAGTACGGTCCCGGCGCTTCATTTTAAACTGTAACGGCTCTTTTTTAATGGCACACCGCCACACCGTACATTTTAAATCATAAAGCCGATTTTGTCAATAATTATATTTTTTTAAGCTCTGTGGTGCCGATTGGTTCAACGCCGAAGCTCTTTACATATTCCAAGGTTTTTTTATGCATATCGGTATCAAGCAGGACTGCCGGATTATGAGCGTCACACCCTATAACAATATCATTGCCCACGCTTGCGGCAATATTAAAAAAACGCCTTGACGGATAATGCCTGTTGCCCGCAAGCCCCATCATATTTACCTCAAGCGGTATACCCATTCTTTTTGCGTAAACGCAAAGTCTCGTCATT
>DKDS01000106.1:2593-14068 GCA_002451855.1 Ruminococcaceae bacterium UBA6842
GATGCGCGATATAGCTGAAGCTTCCGCTTGAAATGCCCTCGATAACCTGATCCACATAGCGGTGCAAAAGCTCAGGCTCCGAAAAAGGCGAGCCTACATACATACCGACGCTTTCATCATCAAGAAAATGCTGACCCATTATCAGATAATCGGCTCCGTAATCCCTGCAAAGCTTTTGCAGACTGTAAAAAATATCGGGAAAATACTCCGCCTCAAAGCCCGCAAAAATCTGTATATCATCTTTATATTCATCGGCAAGCTTTTTTATGCACTCAATATAGCCCGGCGCTTCGTTCACGCTCATTCTCATTCCCGAAACAAACCCGTTTTTGTAAAACTGCGGTGAATGGTCGGAAAAGCCTAATATCTTGATTCCCGACTTTATGGCGTTTTCAATATACTCACGCTCACTGCCTACGGCATGGTGACAGCGAGGGGTATGCGTATGATAATTTGCAAGCATGGTTATCTTCCTTTCAACTGATAATTTTAACTCATAACAGAGTAGAAGTCAATTACTTTTAAATTGCCGTTTTTACTTGACAAATATATAAAAGTGTGGTAAATTCTTAGTATAAGATAGAGGTGCGATTTGTTAATAGTAGCTTCTTCGTGTTAAGTCCGGCGGGACGATAGGCGGAGCGAAAGGAACTGTCGCCGAAGACGGTACGCCGGCGGGCGTCCGCTCTGGTAATTCGGAATAATATCCGTGTTACTGTCGCTTTTGCGGAGAGCTATCGAAAAGAAGAAAAGGCGTTTTGCGCTTAACTTGTTTTTGATAGCCGAGCAATCGGCTATTTTTTTATTTTCTTTGAAGGGAAAGAAAGCAAAATGAAAAAACCTGTATTTGAAGGCGCCGCAACGGCGCTTATAACTCCCCTCACCCCGGACGGTATTGATTACGCTGCCTTTGAAAGACTTATTAATTGGCAGATAGACGAGGGCGTCAATGCGCTTGTTGTCTGCGGAACGACCGGCGAGTCCTCTACGCTTACGGACGAGGAGCACCGCAAGGCAATCGAATTTGCGGTAAAATGCGCGGACGGTCGTGCCCCCGTAATAGCGGGCACCGGCTCTAACGATACGGCGTATGCCTTAGAGCTTACCGAGTTCTCCTGCGAGGCAGGGGTTGACGGCGTACTTGCAGTTACCCCGTATTATAACAAGGCAACCCAAAAGGGACTTGTAAAAATGTATTCCGCAATAGCAGACAAAGCCACAGTTCCCGTCATACTATATAATGTACCGTCAAGAACAGGCGTAAATTTACTGCCCGAGACCGTGGCAGAGCTTGCGAAGCACCCCAATATCAACGGTATTAAAGAGGCAAACGGCAATATTTCGGCAGTAGCCGAAACCGCACAGCTCTGTAAGGACAGCATCAATATTTATTCGGGCAACGACGACCAGACCGTACCGATTATGTCGCTCGGCGGCAAGGGCTGTATTTCGGTTCTTTCAAATCTGCTTCCCGCGGAAACCGCGCTTATGTGCAGAAAAATGCTTGACGGCGACACAAAGGGCGCCGCGGAATTACAGCTTAAATATCTGCCGCTTATAAAAGCGCTTTTCAGCGAGGTTAATCCTATACCCGTAAAAGCCGCAATGTCCGCTATGGGATTTTGCGAAAACTACCTGAGAATGCCGCTTACACAAATGGAAGACGCACACAAGGAAATTCTTTTGAATGAAATGCGTAAGTGCGGCATTAAAGTATAAGGACGGCGAAAATAATGAAAGAAATTAAATTCACCAAAATGCACGGTATCGGGAACGATTACATTTACATTGACTGCTTTAAGCAGCCGGTAGACAACCCGTCTTACCTTGCGAAAATAATGTCACCGAGAAGAACAAGCGTCGGAAGCGACGGCGTAATTCTTATCTGCCCGTCCGACAAGGCTGACGCTAAAATGCGTATGTTCAACCTCGACGGAAGCGAGGGAAAAATGTGCGGCAACGGAATAAGGTGCGTAGGAAAGTACATTTACGATACGGGAATCGCGCACAAGCCGACCGTTACGGTTGAAACCCTAAGCGGTATAAAAACGCTCAGTATAAGTGAAAAAAACGGCAAAGCCGAGACCATTACGGTGGATATGGGCGAGCCTGTGCTCAAAGCCTCGCTTATTCCTATCGTATGGAGCAAAGAAACCGTAATAAACGAACCGATTTTGATAGACAAAACGGAGTATAAAATCACAGCAGTTTCAATGGGCAACCCCCACGCGGTGGTCTTTTGCGACTCCGTAAAGGAGCTTGAACTTGAAAAAATCGGTCCGAAATTTGAATTTAACCCAATCTTCCCCGAACAGGTCAACACCGAGTTTATCCGTGTTATCGACGGAAATAATCTTGAAATGCGCGTTTGGGAGCGCGGTAGCGGCGAGACCTTTGCCTGCGGAACCGGAGCGTGCGCCGCGGCTGTGGCGGCTGTGCTTAACGGATATTGTAAGAAAAACGAGGAAATAACCGTTCACCTTAAATGCGGTTGCCTTATGATAAAATATGCCGACGATTCTCATATATATATGCGGGGCGCGGCAGAAAAAGTATATGACGGAGTGTATTATTATGAGCCTTAATATCAAAATCAACGAAAACTATTTCAATGTTAAAAAGAACTACTTATTCTCGGAAATTGCAAAAAGAGTAAGCGCTTACTCCGCGGCACATCCGAATGCTGAAATCGTGCGGCTCGGTATAGGAGATGTTACCCTGCCCCTTTCCCAAGTTGTTGTTAACGCAATGAAGAAAGCCGCCGACGAAATGGGCAATGCCGAAACCTTCAGAGGCTATGCCCCCGAATACGGTTACGATTTTCTCCGTGAAGCGATAGCCGATTACTACAAAAGAATACCCGTGGAGCTTTCGGCAGAGGAAATTTATGTTTCGGACGGAGCTAAAAGCGATGTCGGCAATATTGTGGACATTCTCGGCGACAACGAAATTTTAATACCCGATCCCGTTTATCCCGTTTATCTTGACAGCAATATAATGAGCGGCAGAAAGGTTACATTCTTAAAGGGAAACAGTGAAAACGGATTTTTGCCTATGCCCGACGGTATTGCGGAAAAGCCTTATGTTATCTACCTCTGCTCACCCAACAATCCGACGGGCGCCGTATACACAAAGGCAGGAATTAAAAAATGGGTTGATTTTGCAGTAAAAACAGGCTCGCTTATTATTTTCGACTCCGCATACGAAGCCTTTATAAGCGGCGATTATCCGCACTCTGTTTATGAGGTTGAGGGCGCCAAAAGCTGCACCGTGGAAATATGCAGCTTTTCGAAAACCGCAGGCTTCACTGGCACAAGGTGCGCTTGGAGCGTTTTCCCCGACGAGCTTACCGTGGGAGAAAACAAGCTTTCCTACCTTTGGGCAAGAAGACAGGCGACAAAATTCAACGGCGTGCCTTATGTTATTCAGCGCGCCGCGGAAGCGGCTCTTTCCGAAGAAGGACTTTCGGAATGCCGCAAAGCAATAAGCTACTATATGGAAAACGCCCGTATTATAGGCGAAGTCCTTAAAGCAAAGGGAATCGAATATACCGGCGGCGAAAACTCGCCCTATTTATGGCTTAAGTGCCCGGGCGGTATGTCGTCTTGGGAATTTTTTGATTACTTACTCAATAATGCGCAAATCGTCGGAACCCCCGGTGCCGGCTTCGGTGACTCGGGAGAGGGTTATTTCAGGCTCACCTCATTCGGAAGCCGTGAATCAACGCTTGAAGCCGCAAGGAGATTCGACGCACTGCTTTAGGAGAATGACTTATGTTATACAGTGATGTTTCGGTAAATGAAAAGGGACACCTTACCCTTGCGGGATATGATACGGTAGAGCTTGCCGAGAAATACGGCACTCCGCTTTACCTTATGAACGAGGATAAAATAAGAGCCCGTGTGCGTGAATATAAAAACGCGATGAATAAATATTTTCCGTCGGGCTCCGTTCCCGAATTTGCAAGCAAGGCATTTTGCTGTAAGCAAATATACCGCATAATGGCTGATGAGGGAATTGATATTGATGTCGTCTCGCCGGGTGAAATCTACACTGCGGTATCGGCAGGCTTTCCGATGGAAAAAAGCTTTTTTCACGGCAACAACAAAACGGACGCCGATATTGCCTTTGCAATAGATAATAAAGTCGGTTACTTTGTTGTCGATAACTTGGACGAATTGGCAGCGCTTGACAAAATTGCGGGTGAAAAGGGCGTTAAACAGAAAATTCTTCTCCGAGTTACGCCCGGTATTGACCCGCATACACACAAAAAAATATCGACAGGCTCGGTGGAGTCAAAATTCGGCATAGCGATAGAGACAGGTCAGGCGCTCGAAGCGGTCGATGCGGCTTTAAGCCTTAAAAACATTAAGCTCTGCGGTTACCACTGCCATATCGGTTCGCAGATTTTTGAGTCGGAGCCGTTCGGCACAGCCTCGGAAATAATGCTCGGATTTATAGAGGATACCGCCGAAAAAACGGGATACACCCCCGAAATGCTTAATTTGGGCGGCGGCTGCGGAGTAAGATATACTGAAAACGACCCCGAAATAGATTATGAAAAACGAATCCGCGAGGTCGGGGAAATTCTTGACCGACAGTGCAAAGAGCTTGGTATTCCCGTTCCGAAAATTCTTATGGAGCCGGGCAGAAGCCTTGTTGCCGATTCGGGAATGACGCTTTACACGGTAGGCGGCGTAAAGGAAATACGGGGATATAAAAACTATGTCTCGGTAGACGGCGGAATGACCGATAACCCGAGATTTGCGCTGTACGAATCCCCATATACGGTAATTTTGGCGTCAAGGGCAAGCGATAAACCAGATTTTACGGCGGATGTCGCGGGCAGATGCTGCGAATCGGGCGACCTTATAGGCGAGAACTTCAAAATGCCGAGACCTGTACGGGGTGAAATTCTGGCAGTCCTTACCACAGGAGCGTACAATTACTCAATGGCGTCGAATTACAACCGTGTCGGCCGTCCGCCCGTTGTAATGCTTAATTCCGAAAGGGATTATGTTGCGGTCGAGCGTGAAAGCCTTGCGGATATGTGCAGGCTTGATAAATAAAGAAATAACGGAGCCTTTCGGCTCCGTTATTTAGGTCAAAAAACGACAGGATTATTACCCTGCCGCTTTTAAGCAAAATCAAAGTGTAACTATATTTTACCGCAAAATTCGTGTTTGTCAAGCAAAATTTGACCAAATAATGAATTTTTTGCGAATTTTTATCTATTGCACAAAAGAAATTGCTCGGTTTGTGCAACATTCAATTATGTAAAAGTGTTTTGGGGTGCCGTATGCAAAAAAACGACGAATATATTATTGAAATAACCGGTTATACCTCCGAGGGCAGCGGAATAGGCCGTGCGGACTCGGTTGCGGTATTTGTGCCGTCTGCCGCCGCGGGCGATGTGCTTAGAGTTAAAATACTTAAGGTCAAAAAGAGCTATGCTTACGGCAAAATAATAGAAATATTAACCCCCTCCCCCTCAAGGACGGAAAACGACTGTCCCTCCTTTAATCAGTGCGGCGGATGTGTTTACCGACATATAAGCTATGAGGAGGAGTGCAGAATAAAGGCTTTAAAGGTCTATGACGCCGTAAAACGGATAGGCGGAATAAATATGCCGCCTGAAAGTTTGATACCGTCCGAAACGCAAAATCACTACCGCAATAAGGCGCAGTATCCTGTCTCTCCCGACGGCTATCCGGGCTTTTACGCATTCCATTCCCACAGAATAGTAAAATGCGACTCCTGCCCTCTTGAGCCCGAAATTTTTGATAAAATCACAGCCCTTTGCTCCGAATGGGCGATTAAAAACCGTATCGGCATTTACAACGAAGAAGCTCATACGGGACTGCTGCGGCATATATACATACGCCTTGCCGAAAAAACAGATGAAATAATGGTATGTCTTGTGATAAACGGTAAGTCTCTTCCATTTGCGGACGAGCTTATTGACCGCTTAAAGGAATTATGCCGAGACCGCCTTAAAAGCGTACAGATAAATATAAACCATGAAAAAACAAATGTAATACTCGGCAAAAAGTGCGTTACTCTCTTCGGCTCGCCTTATATTACCGATATACTCTGCGGCGTTAAGGTTAGGCTTTCTCCCCTTTCCTTTTATCAGGTGAACCGCGCGACCGCCGAAAGGCTTTATAAAAAAGCCGCGGAATATGCCGAGCCGCAGGGTAAAACCGTACTCGACCTTTATTGCGGCGCAGGTACTATCGGTCTTTCAATGGCGGATAAAGCCGAAAAAATTATCGGTGTGGAAATTGTGCCCGAGGCAGTTGAGGACGCAAAATTCAACGCAAGGCTTAACGGTATAGAAAACGCGGAATTTTTGTGTTCGGACGCCTCTTATGCGGCGGAGCGGTTGGCAGAAAACGGAATTACGCCCGATGTTATTATAGTAGACCCACCGAGGAAAGGCTGTTCCGCCGAGCTTATTTCCGTTATCACGGAAAAATTCAAGCCCGAACGGGTGGTTTATGTATCCTGCGACCCCGCAACATTTGCGAGAGACGCAAAGCTGTTCGGCGAAAACGGGTATATACTTCGTGAATATACTCCTGTCGATATGTTCCCCCGCACCTCACATATTGAGACGGTAGGATTGTTAGAGGCTGCAAAAGTTATATCAAAATATTAACAAAGCAATACAGCAAAGCTCCCACACTGACGTGCGGGAGCTTTTATATATATTAATGCTGTTTACCGACATAATCGAATTTGCAGTACGGGCATTTCGGATAATCAATATCGTGCGATTTTCCGCATTTCGGGCAGGTTCGTTGCCAAAGCTCATTCCGTACTGTCTCGTCCGTTATTTCATTTTCCATTTTTGCCTTGCTTTTGTAATACTTTTTTGCCTTTTTGAGATAAATAAACCCAAGGTAGACAAAAAACAATGAAACTAATGACATTAGAATTAAGATAATAATCTTATCAGCCTGTTCAGACTTAATAAAATCCAAAAAGATTATCTCAGCATCAGAAAAAAACAAATATAACCCGAGCGACAGCCACATTATCGCCCCTATAAAATACATAACGGCAAGCGGCAGTGCATTTCCCGTTGCCTTAACCGTCGGCGGAACTTTACCCGTACCTACATAGTATCCCGGATTGAACATATTGTTTTGAAATTCTATAATTTCCTTTAATGAATCGGTATCATCAACATAGTTTTTATTTTCTTCGTTCATAAAATACCTCCTCTTTACAATAGCATTATACAAGAATTTTTTTTATTTGTAAATATTAATATACTAAAAGGAAGCTTTTAAATCGATTAAATTATATTAAAGCGGTTAACTGCTCAAAGCTTAATTTCTTGCTATTTCGCTGACGAACGCAGAGCCGATAATAAGTATCGCACCGATTGCTCCGTATACTGTCAGACCTTCATGCAGAATAACAGCGGAAAGGAGCAACGCAAAAACCGGATCAATATAGCTCATCACGGCGATAGACTGCGCTTTCAGATTTTTCATACTGCCAAAGTACAAGGCATACGCAATTCCCGTATGTACGATACCTACAAGAAGCACCATACAGACAGCGGTTCCGTTAAGCGATGTTTTTGTAATATCCTCTGTCAGCAGTAAATACGGAATTAAAATAATTGCGGCGGCGGCAAGCTGGATAATGGACTTTTCATAAACATCCTCCACGACCACCTTTTTATTAAGAATTACAACGGCGGAATAGAGCGCTGCGGCGCCAAGTCCAAAGAGGATACCCTTGATGTCCCGCGTTTTAATTCCGTTTCCGTTTAAAATCCCCGACACAAAGACCATACCGATGATTGCGGCAAAAGCGCAAATCAGCTTTTTGAATGTAAGCTTTTCACGGAAAACAAAAGGAGAAAGCAAAATCACGATGGTCGGCTGCATATAGTAACACATAGTCGCCACCGCAACCGAGGTATAGTTATATGCCTCAAAAAGCAGCATCCAGTTAAAGCCCATAAGCGCGCCTGTTACCGCCAACAAAAATACAGTCCGAGATTTAAGCTTTTGCAGCTTACCTCCCCTCACAAAAACCAAAATCAGCAAAAAAGCGCTTCCGAGAACTCCTCTGAAAAGAGCAAGCATTGCGGAAGAAAGCGGTATGTATCTGCGGAATATCCCCAATGTGCCGAAAATCAGCATAGAGGATATAAGCGCCGTATAGGATTTAGCAGTGTCTTTATTCATTTTTTCACCTCGTGTTTTGTTATATCGACTTTAGGCAAGCCCAAAAAATACTTCTTACATATTCTTCGGGACATTACCGTAAAAACAAACAAACCTACTCCGTTTAACTCTCGGAATAGGCTTGTCAATTCTGGAGCTGCTAACCGGAATCGAACCGGTGACCTCATCCTTACCAAGGATGTGCTCTACCATCTGAGCCATAGCAGCAAATATTTAATTGACCGACCTTGATATTATAAGCTATTATGTATTTATTGTCAAGTATAAATTCCGAAAAACGACTGATTTTTTAAATCGGGGAAAAATATCAGAGCAACGCCGAGCTTTACGCCGAGCATTGCTCTTTTGTAATACAATAGTCTAATCCTTTTTGATATTAAGAAGATGCGCTATTCCGGGTATGCTTTCACCCTGAAATGAGGAGGTCGGCGACATAAGCGCGCCCGTTGACATAAACAAAATATTATTGAAGTCGCCCGCTTCAAAACGGTGCATAATAAACGAGCATAAAACACTGGCGCTGCATCCGCAGCCCGAGCCGCCTGCGTGTACATCCTGCTTTTCACGGTCAAAAATCAAAAGTCCGCAATCGTTATGGCGGCACCTTATGTCTATGCCCTCTCTGTCAAGCAGCTCATACAAAAGATTTGTTCCGACATAGCCGAGATCGCCCGTATAAATTATATCGTAATCCTCTGCCGAGGTGCCCGTATCATTAAAATAATGCATTAATGTGCTTGCCGCCGCAGGCGCCATTGCCGCACCCATATTATTCACATCTTTAATTTTATAATCCTCAATTTCACCGAAGGTCACGGAGTTTATATAAATGCCCTTTTCGGCATTTTGAAGTACCAGCGCACCCGAGCCTGTTACAGTCCACTGCGCGGTAGGGGTGCGCTGTGAGCCGTAATTGAGCGGAAAACGGTATTGCCTTTCGGCAGAGCAAAAATGCGATGAGGTGACCGCCACAGCTCTTTTTGCCGCTCCCGAATCCACAAATATAGAAGCCAGTCCCGCCGACAGTGCCATTGTGGAGCAGGCGCCGTAAAGACCGATAAACGGTATACCGAACTCACGCAGTCCGAACGAGCTTCCTATGCACTGATTTAAAAGGTCGCCGGCGAATATATTGTCAACATCGGAATAATTAAGCCCCGCTCTGTTAAGCGCCGTCTGTACGGCGGTTTTTTGAAGCTTGCTTTCCGCCTTTTCAAAGCTTTTTTCCCCGAAAAAGCTGTCTATTGTATATGAATCAAATTCCTCGGAAAGCGGACCCTCGTGTTCCTTTTTGCCAACAACCGAGCCGTACCCTATAATATGCGGTTTATTCTCGAAAATTATAGTTCTTTTCCCTGCTCTTTTCATTCTCATATCTCCCGTGTAAAAAAATTAAGCCCTCTTTTCAGCTATTATTTGCCGAAAAGAAGGGCTTATACAATTATTTACTTTTTCCGAGATATGCTTCTTTAACGGATTCGTTTGCGAGAAGCTCCTCGCCCGTTCCCGTAAGGGTAATTCTTCCCGTTTCTATTACATAACCCAAATCGGCTATTTTAAGCGCCATATTTGCGTTTTGCTCATTAAGAAGAACCGTTATACCGCTTTTGTTTATGGTTTTTATTATTTCAAATATATCCTTAACAACAAGCGGAGCCAAACCGAGAGAGGGTTCGTCCATCATTATAAGACGAGGTCTGCTCATAAGCGCGCGGCCGACCGCCAGCATTTGCTGTTCACCGCCGGAAAGAGTGCCCGCAAGCTGCCAGTTTCTTTCCTTAAGCCGTGGGAAAAGCGAATAGATATACTCAATATCGTCATCAAGCTTATCCTTACGCAGATACGCGCCGATTTTAAGATTTTCAAGAACCGTAAGATTCGGGAAAACCCTTCTTCCCTCCGGAACAAGGGTAATGCCCTTGCTTACTATTACATCGGGTGTTTTGCCGAAAATGCTCTCGCCGTCAAAAACAATATCGCCGTGCTGAGGCTTTACGATTCCCGAAACGGAACGCAAAATTGTTGATTTGCCTGCGCCGTTTGCGCCGATAAGAGTAATTATTTTACCCTCGGGCACCTGCATTGATATGCCGTCAACCGCTTTAATACCCCCGAAATTTACCGAGAGATCCTTAATTTCAAGTATATTACTCATCTTCCTCGGTCACCCCCAAATATGCGTCGATAACCCTTTGGTTGGATTGAATTTCCGCGGGAGTACCCTCGGCGATTTCCTTACCGAAATCTATAACATATATTCGGTCCGAAATATCCATAACCAAATTCATATGATGCTCTATAAGCAAAATTGTTATATCGAATTTTTCTCTTATAGTGCGTATAAATTCCGTAAGCTCCTCTGTTTCCTGCGGATTCATACCTGCCGCGGGCTCGTCAAGCAGTAAAAGCTCCGGCTTTGTGGCAAGCGCACGGGCAATTTCAAGCTTACGCTGTTTTCCGTAAGGAAGACTTGTGGCAAGCTCATCCTTTACATCCTCAAGTCCGACAAGCTTAAGTAATTCGAGCGTTTCCGCACGCATACTTGCCTCTTCCTTATAATTTAGATGGAATGTGGCGGTAAACAAATTCGATTTTCTTCTTAAATGCTTTGCGGTAAGAACATTCTCAAAAACCGTCATAGATTTAAAAAGCCTGATGTTCTGAAAGGTTCTTGCCATTCCGAGCTTAGTAAGCTTATCGGGAGTTTTGCTCATAACGGTGTGATATTTTCCGTTATTTTCTCCCGCATACAGCTTTTTCATCTTACCTCTCGGTTTATTGGAAATAACAAGCTTATCCTTATAGTAAATTGCGCCGTTTGTCGGCTCATATACGCCGGTAATGGCATTAAACGCCGTTGTTTTTCCTGCGCCGTTAGGACCGATAAGAGCCACTATTTCGCCCTTGTTTACCTCCATAGAAAGGTTATTTACGGCGATAACGCCGCCGAACTGCATTGTAATATCACACAAGCGAAGTACACTTTCCATTATTCCCGTACCTCCGCTTTTGATTTTTTGAATTTACCCGCTATTTTTACGGGAAGATTTTTAATTGCCCTGTACATACCGACTGAGCTGAATTCCCTGTCTCCCATAATACCGTTGCGGAAGAAAAGAACGAATATCATAATGATTACGGAGAACACAACAAGACGGAAGCCGTTTCTGAATATCGGCGAGCTGATTCCCATAAAGGTTCCGCTGTCAAGACCTCTGAGCCACCATTCCTGCGAGGCGATATAGAGGAAGCTTGCAAGTATCGA
>DKDS01000022.1:0-186 GCA_002451855.1 Ruminococcaceae bacterium UBA6842
TCTTGAAAATGCGGCTTCCGTAGCTTCAATGGTTCTTACAACCGAGAGCCTTGTTGCCGACAAGAAGGAAGACGCCGCTGCCGCAAACGCCGCGGCTGCCGCTGCCGCACAGGCAGGCGGAATGTATTAATTCGGCTGAGTAAAAAAGAAAAGCTCCGAAGAGGGATAAAATCCATCTTCGGAGCT
>DKDS01000022.1:196-18821 GCA_002451855.1 Ruminococcaceae bacterium UBA6842
TGTATCAGCTTATTTTAAGCCGCAATCTCAGCTTATCGCTTATCATTGCTATAAATTCGCTGTTTGTCGGCTTTCCGCGGTCGTTTTGAATGGTATAGCCGAAATACGAATTTAAAACATCTATATCGCCTCTGTCCCACGCAACTTCTATTGCGTGTCGGATGGCTCGTTCAACACGGGAGGAGGTTGTTCCGTGGTTTTTTGCCACGGTAGGATACAGGAGCTTTGTAACAGAACCCAGTATGTCGCTGTTTTTAACAGAGAGTATTATTGCTTCCCTTAAATAATGATAACCCTTAATATGCGCCGGAACGCCTATCTGATGTATAATTTCCGTTACCATAAGCTCAAGCTCGGGGTCGGTAACCACATTATCCTTTACCACAACGGGCGATATTTCGTTTTTCCACCCCGAAAGCTGTATAATTCTTTCAGCCATTGTATTAATATCAAACGGCTTTAAAAAATAGTAGCTTGCGCCTGCGTCAAGTGTTTCCTTTTCAAGCCTTTGGTTGTCAAAGCTTGACATAGCCATTACCATTGGCCGTTCCTTTGAATTTATGTCATTCAGTCCGTTAAGTACTCCCAAAATATCAAGATTAGGCATAAAAACATCCGCCAAAATCACATCAGGTTTTTCTTTTTTTACCGTGTCAAGCACTCTTTGTCCGTCCTTTGTGCAAAGCAAAACATCCATACCGTAGCCTTTTAGTGCTTTGGCGCAATTTTGTCCTAATTCCGTAGAATCATCCGCAATGACAATTTTTAGTTTTTTTCCCATTTTTCCCGCAACCTCCAAGTTGTTTGTTTTACATATATTACCACTAAAATATGTTAAATGCAAGCGTTATAACAAAAAAAGTGTTATAATCTTATAAAATTACAGAATTTGACATTTTTTACTCGTAATAGGGTGTATATTGACTTTAAAGCGAAATAAGTGTATTATAATAGCGCAAAAAATTGTGGAGTAGATGGTATGCTTAATAGGTTTTCAAGAACGGAATTGCTGTTCGGCAAGGAAAAAATGGATATTTTAAAGGCTTCCCGTGTTGCGGTTTTCGGAATCGGCGGAGTAGGCTCCTACACTGCCGAGGCGCTTGTAAGAAGCGGCTTGGGAACTATTGATATAATAGACGACGACCGTGTGTGTATTACCAATATTAACAGGCAGCTGTACGCAACTACCGAAACGGTGGGGAAATACAAAACGGACGCGGCGGAGGAACGGATAAAGCAGATAAATCACGATATTACGGTAAATAAGCATAATATGTTTTATATGCCCGATACCGCGGAACAGCTTGATTTGTCGGTTTACGATTACATTGTAGACGCGATAGATACCGTTACGGGAAAGCTCACGCTTATTGAAAACGCAAAAGCGGCGGGAGTGCCGATAATAAGCGCTATGGGCGCCGGCAACAAAACCGACCCCACCGCCTTTGAGGTGGCGGATATTTCGAAAACCTCGGTTTGTCCGCTTGCAAAGGTAATGCGGAACGAGCTTAAAAAAAGAAAAATAAAGCATTTAACCGTTGTGTATTCAAGGGAAATACCCTTAACTCCGCTTGAAGGACCGGAAAACACCTGCAAAGGAAACTGCGTTTGTCCTCCCGGTACAAAAAGGAGCTGTTCAAAACGCCGCCAGATACCGGGAAGTACATCGTTTGTGCCTCCGGTTGTGGGAATGATTATTGCGGGCGAGGTAATAAAAAAACTGATTTCCTTTAAAGGCAACGGGCTTGGAACATAAAAGTATAATTAAAACCGATAAACAGCTTTGGCGTTTATCGGTTTTTGCTGTCTTGACATATTTATTTTTTCGGCGTATAATAAGCAACAGATGTAGCGCAACACATGTTTCTTAACAAACGGAGGTATGCTATGCCGAGAAAATTTATGTTCACAAAAGAGGAAATAGTTGCCGCCGCCCTTGAGATTACAAGGGAAAAGGGAATATCCGCTGTGACCGCAAGGTCGCTTGCGGAAAGGCTCGGGTCATCCTCAAAGCCGCTGTTCAGTATATTTGAAAATATGAACGAACTTCACTTTGCGGTAATTGAGGCGGCAGACCGTGAATATCAGGAATTTTTGAACGGATACATTAAAAGCGGTAAATATCCGCCGTATAAGGCAACGGGAATGGGATATATCTTTTTCGCAAAGGAAAACAAAGAGCTTTTCAAGCTTCTTTTTATGCGTGACCGCTCCGAGGAAGAAATTACAGATAATAAGGAAGAATTAGCGCCGATTATCGATATAATAGTTAAAAACACCGGTATGTCAAGGGAAACGGCGTATCGTTTTCATCTTGAAATGTGGCTGTTTGTTCACGGTATCGCAACAATGGAGGCAACCTCGTATCTTAATTTGGACGATGAGTTTATAAGCAACGCTCTTACAGATTTGTATAACGGATTAAAAATCCGTTTCGGTTCATAATAGGGGAGATATTGTATGGAAGCGGTAAATATTAAAAACCTTACAAAAAAATATAAGGATATTACGGCGGTGAATAAGCTTGATCTTTGCATACATAAGGGCGAGCTTTTTTCACTCTTAGGCGTAAACGGAGCAGGCAAAACAACCACGGTTAAAATGCTTACTTGCCTTGTAAAGCCGACGGACGGGGATGCGGAGCTGCTCGGGAAAAGCATTGTTTCCGATTCCGCCGCGGTAAAAAGCATTATAGGAATTTCACCGCAGGAAACGGCGGTTGCGCCTAACCTTAATGTAAGGGAAAATTTAATGCTTATGTGCGGCGTTCACGGCTTTTCAAAAGAAAAGAGCCGCAATAAGACCGACGAGCTGATAAAGCTGTTCGGATTTGAGGAGATAACGGCAAAAAAAGCAGGTAAGCTTTCGGGCGGCTGGCAAAGGCGGCTCAGTATCGCAATGGCGCTTATAAGCGAACCGCAGATTTTATTTTTGGACGAACCGACCCTCGGTCTTGATGTTATAGCAAGGAGCGAGCTTTGGGATATTATCCGTTCGCTCAAGGGTAAAATAACAATAATTCTGACTACTCATTATATGGAAGAGGCTGAAACGCTCTCCGACCGTGTGGGTATAATGAAAAACGGAAAACTGCTCAGCCTCGGAATGCCCGAGGAGATTAAAAAATCCGCAGGTACGGATAAATTCGAAGACGCTTTTATAAGCATTGTAAAGGGGGAATAACAGGTGAAGCTTGCGGCTTTTTCGGGCAGAGTATCAAAGGAGATACTGCGTGACCCCGTTACGCTTTCATTCGGGCTGGGTTTTCCTCTTATTTTACTGTTTTTGCTTTCCGCAATACAGGCGAATATACCCGTAGACCTGTTTGAAATAAAGTCTCTGACACCCGGAATAACGGTTTTCGGGCTTTCGTTTATCACACTGTTTTCGGCGACGCTTATCGCAAAGGATAGGGAAAGCGCACTTACAGAACGGCTTTTTACAACACCGCTTACGGCGGCGGATTTTATTTTCGGTTACGCCGTACCGATATTGCCGATTTCCTTAATGCAGTGCGTTATATGCTACATAGCCGCCGCATTTTTGGGGCTTAAATTAACAGTTACGGTCATTTGGGCGGTAGTGTTTATAATTCCCGTTGCGGTTTTCTTTATTGCGCTCGGTCTTCTGTTCGGCAGTATGCTGACTGTTAAGCAGGCAGGCGGCATATGCGGCGCTTTGATTACAAATTTAACGGCTTGGCTTTCGGGCGTATGGTTCGATTTGGACCTTGTGGGCGGCGCGTTTAAAAAAATTGCTTATATGCTGCCGTTTGTTCATGCGGTGGAACTTGAAAGGGCGGTTTTGAACGGTAATTACGGAAGCATTACGCCGCATATATGGTGGGTGGCAGGGTATGCTTTAGCCACATTGACTGCCGCCGTGCTTGTGTTTCTTATGCGAATGAAGAAGTGAAATTTGACACGGAAGCTGTTATGTTATAAAATAAAACTCAAGGGGGAAAAAATATGAAAAAACTTAACGGTATTTTATGGGGAGCGGCTTTGATTGCTCTCGGGGTAATTTGGGTGCTTAACAGCACGAATGTAATTGACATTAATTTGTTTTTTGACGGTTGGTGGACTTTGTTTATAATAGTTCCGTGCGCTATCGGTCTTATTACAGAGAGGGACAAATTCGGAAATCTTGCGGGACTGTGTCTCGGAATAATTTTGTTGCTTTGCTGTCAGGGAATTTTTAAATTTTCCTACATATGGAAGCTTTTTATCCCTATTGTAATCGTCATTGCAGGTATAAAAATAATTGTTTCCAATTTAATATACAGAGATGGCGAAGCGGTAAAACGAATTAAGTCCCAAAATCACCTGAACCAAAGCGGCACAGCGGTATTTTCGGGAAGTGAGCTTAAATTTACGGGCGAAAAGTTTTCGTATACCGCTCTTACTGCGGTGTTCGGCGGCGTGGAATGTGACCTTCGCGGCGCCGTAATCGAGGACGACTGCGTTATAGACGCTAAAGCGGTGTTCGGCGGAATAGATATTTTTGCGCCGGAAAATGTTAATATTAAGGTGTGCTCAAATTCGTTGTTCGGCGGAGTTTCGGACGATACGGGCAGAAAGCCGCAGGAAAACTGCCATACGCTTTATGTAAATGCGGCGGCCGTTTTCGGCGGTGTGGAAATTAAGTAATAAAGGGAGAGAAAAATGCTTAAAATCGATAATTTAACTAAGATTTATGGGGACAAAAAAGCGGTAGATAATTTAAGCTTACATATTATGCCGGGTGAAATTTACGGCTTTATAGGCCATAACGGAGCCGGCAAAACCACAACCTTAAAGTCGGTTGCGGGTATTTTGCAGTTTGACGAGGGTGAAATTCACATAGACGGAAAATCGGTGAAAGCACAGCCGCTTGAATGTAAGAGGATTACTGCGTATATACCCGATAATCCGGATCTGTACGATTATATGACAGGAATAAAATACCTTAATTTCATTGCGGATATTTTCGGCGTTTCCGCCGCGGAGCGCAGTGAGCGCATTAAAAAATATGCCGACCTTTTTGAAATAACGGGCGATTTGGCTCAGCCGATAGCCGCATATTCCCACGGTATGAAGCAAAAGCTTGCCATTATCGCGGCGTGGATACATGACCCGAAGCTTATAATTATGGATGAACCGTTTGTCGGTCTTGACCCGAAGGCCGCGCATTTGCTTAAAGAAATGATGCGTGAGGTGTGCGATAACGGCGGCGCCATATTCTTCTCGACCCATGTGCTTGAGGTTGCCGAAAAGCTTTGCGATAAGGTTGCGATAATAAAATCGGGCAAGCTTATCCGTTCGGGAACTATGGAGGAGGTAAAGGGCGACGATTCGCTTGAACAGGTATTCCTTGAGCTGGAGGGAGAAGAATGATAAAAATTCTCTTAAAAAAACAGCTTACGGAAATCTTCCGCAGCTATTATTACGACGCAAAAAAGAATAAGGCCCGTTCTAAGGCGGCAACGGCGGCGTATATCGTACTGTTTGTTTTGCTTATGATAGGTATCTTGGGCGGTGTTTTCACCGTGCTTTCGTGGTCAATGTGCGGCGCGTTGTCCTCTGCCGGGCTTGACTGGCTATATTTTGCGATTATGGGACTTATAGCAATATTCTTAGGAGTATTCGGAAGCGTTTTCAATACATACGCGGGGCTTTATCTTTCAAAGGATAACGATTTGCTCCTCTCAATGCCGATACCCGTAAACGCGATTATGATTGCCCGTTTGCTCGGCGTCTATCTTATGGGGCTTATGTATTCGGGCATTGTGCTCCTGCCGGCGGTTATAGTTTACTGGATTGCGGCGTCCGCAAAGCCTGCCGCTGTTTTGTGCGGTATACTCTTTATTGCGCTTATTTCGGTTTTTGTGCTTACGCTTTCGGCGGCGCTCGGATACGTGGTCGCAAGAATAAGCTTAAAGCTTAAAAACAAAAGCTTTATAACGGTGTTTATTTCTCTTGTTTTCTTCGGCGCATATTATTTTGTTTATTTTAAAGCGCAAAGCGTTATAACGGACCTTATACAAAACGCCGCGGTCTACGGCGAGAAAATTAAGGGCGCCGCTTACCCGATTTATGTTTTCGGAAACTCGGCGGCAGGCGATTTTAAGGATATGCTTTTGGTCGCCGCGGTTGTAATAGCGCTGTTTTTAATTATGTGGCGTATGATTTCGTCAAGCTTTTTAAAGGTTGCCACCGCAACGGGAGCTACCGCCAAAAAGCTGTATAAGGCTTCTCCCGTAAAGCAAAAAAGCGTTGAAAATGCGCTTCTTCATAAAGAATATTCACGGTTTATTTCAAGCCCTAACTATATGCTTAACTGCGGTTTGGGTGTTTTGTTCCTTGTTATAGGCGGTGCGGCAGTGCTTATTAAGGGTAGGGGAATAGTCGAGCTTTTAGATGAGATCCTGCCTGAAAATTCGGGCGTTATCGCAATCGTTGTATCTGCGCTTTTGTGCCTTTTTGCTTCAATGAACGATATAACCGCACCGTCGGTTTCGCTTGAGGGTAAAAGCCTTTGGCTTTTGCAGTCGCTTCCCGTAAGACCGTGGCAGGTGCTTAAAGCAAAGCTTAAGCTTCAGCTTATGCTTACGGGCATACCGCTTTTATTTGCCTTTATATGCACTGCTGTTGTATGTCGGTACACAGCAATGGAGTTTGTTCTTGTATTGCTCATTTCCGTGCTTTACATACTGTTTTCCGCGCTTTTCGGCTTGTTTTTGGCTGTTAAGCTGCCGAATCTTAACTGGACGAGTGAAATATCGCCGATAAAACAGAGCGCAAGCGTCGGCTTATCGCTTCTTGTAAATATAAGCTACCCGATTATATACGGGGTATTGTTCTTTATTGCGGGCGATAAATTAGGCTATATTATATATATGGCGGCGTTTGCGGTTCTTACGCTCGCAATTTCGGCTGTCCTGTATTTTTGGCTTAAAAAGAAAGGCAGCGCGGCTTTCGCCGCGCTGTGAGTGTGCCTTAAAAATTCAGTATTCCGAGATGCTCAAGCAGTATTTTAAGACCGATAAGTATTAAAATAAGTCCGCCGGCTATTTCGGCCTTGTTCTTATATTTAAGACCGAATACATTTCCGACCTTAAGACCTATTCCCGAAATTATAAATGTAATGGTGCCTATAAACAGAACAGCCGCTACTATGTTGACATCGGGCAGCAGGGCAAAGGTTATGCCGACTGCCAGCGCGTCAATACTTGTAGCTGTCGCAAGGACTGCCATTGTACCGAAGCCGAAGGAGCTGTTTGCTTCTTCGGTTTCTTTTGAAAGGCCCTCTCTTAACATATTGCCGCCGATAAACGAAAGCAGAACAAAGGCTATCCAGTGGTCGTACTGTGTTATGTATTTTTCAAAGGTTGAGCCTAACAAATAGCCTATCGTTGGCATTAAAGCCTGAAATCCGCCGAACCAGGCGCCTATTATAAGATAATGCTTCGGTTTAAGCTGCCGTGTAGACAGCCCCTTACATACGGAAACCGCAAAGGCGTCCATTGAAAGACCCACCGCAATTAAAAACAATTCAAAAATACCCATACAAATTCTCCTTAAATTTTGGTAAAAAATAAGACTCGGGCGCCGAAATGCACCCGAGTCTCGTTCTTTAATACAAGCCAGACCGTAAAAGCATACAGTCAGTGTGTTGACTTGTAACGCCCCCAAAAGGCGCCACTACTCCCTCGAATATAAAAGCAATTCTACCACAGACAAATATATCTGTCAAGAAAATTTTATACCGATATTTCATTTTTAAGCTCGTTGCCCGAAAAATAGTCAAGGAAGTTTTTAACGGTGGTTTCGGCTATTGCGCTTAAAGCTTCTTTTGTTAAAAATGCCTGATGTGAGCTTACAATTACATTAGGCATTGCAATAAGAGTTGAAAGGGTGTCGTCGGTTATTACCTCGTCGGAGAAATCCTCAAAGAACAGCGAGGTCTCCTCCTCATATACATCAAGCCCCGCGGCGCCTATTTTCCCTGATTTAAGTCCGTTATTAAGCGCCTGTGTGTCAATAAGCTGACCTCTTGATGTGTTGATAATATAAACGCCCTTTTTCATTTTGCTTATGGTCTCGTCGGATATAAGGTGCTTGTTTTCACGGGTCAGGGGGCAGTGGAGCGAAATTATATCGCTTTTTTCCAAAAGCTCGTCAAGCGTTACATACTTTCCCGCAAATTCGGGACTTTCGTACGGGTCAAAGCCCAGTATATTCATACCGAAGCCCTCGCAAATATCGGCAAAGCAACGCCCGATTTTTCCAGTGCCTATAATTCCCACGGTCTTGCCGTGCATATCGAAGCCTATAAGACCCTCTAATGAAAAGTTATGATCGCGGGTTCTGATATATGCACGGTGAATTTTGCGGTTAAGGGTTAAAAGCAGTCCCATACCGTGCTCGGCAACGGCATACGGCGAATATGCCGGAACTCTTACCACCCTTATTCTTCCTGCCGCCGCCTTTAAATCAACATTGTTGTAGCCGGCACAGCGCATAGCTATTATTTTTACTCCGTATTCGTCAAGCTTGTCTATGACCTCGCGGTCGATTGTATCGTTTACAAATGCGCATACGCCGTCACAGCACGCCGCCATACTTACGGTTTCCTTATTAAGCTTGTTTTCAAAAAATCGTATGTTAAGCTCGTCGTTTCTGAAATTCGCAAAGCTCTCTCTGTCGTATGATTTTGCGTCAAAAAATGCTATTGTTTTCAATGTTCTGCCTCCGTTTAAGCTACTCTGTCTAAAATTACTAATAGTATTGTCATAAAAAATCGTTATATACGCCATAGTGAAAAGAGACGGTTTTTTGTATAATAAGTTTATATAAAATAACGGGGCTATCGGTAGTGCGGCAGCCATTGGGGGAACGGACAATGAAAAAATTTCTGAATCGTTTGTTTATAGACGGTCTTTCGGGAATGGCGTACGGACTTTTTTCAACGCTTATTATCGGAACGATTATCTGTCAGATAGGCAAATTGGTGGGAAACAATATTGTAGGCGAATATCTTACGGCAATGGGAAATGTCGCTAAAACCGTAACAGGTGCGGGAATAGGCGTCGGCGTCGCCTGCAAGCTTAAATCAACTCCGCTTACAACCGTTGCGGCGGCTGTTGCCGGTATGGTGGGCGCTTTTCCGAATATAGCGAACGAGGCTTATAAAATAGGCGCTCCGGGCGAACCTCTCGGTGCGTTTATAGCGGCGTATATCGCAATAGAGATAGGCGCTTTGGTTTCAGGCAAAACAAAGGTGGATATAATAGTCACACCTGTTTGCTGTATTTTAAGCGGAGCTGCCGCAGGGTATTTTGCGGGACCCTATATTTCGGCGGCAATGAAGTTTATAGGTCAGCTCGTTAATATCAATGTAGATAAAAGCCCGATAATAGGCGGAATTGTGGTTTCG
Organism: Ruminococcaceae bacterium UBA6842; assembly: GCA_002451855.1. Taxonomy (GTDB): domain Bacteria; phylum Bacillota; class Clostridia; order Oscillospirales; family Acutalibacteraceae; genus UBA737. The sequence continues at coordinate 9,614 of DKDS01000022.1, forward strand.
GTGCTTATGGGTATAATCCTTACACTGCCTATTTCATCCGCCGCAATAGGAATTTCTATGGGACTTACAGGTCTTGCCGCAGGCGCGGCTACAATAGGCTGCTGCTGCAATATGATAGGCTTTGCGGTAATAAGCTACCGTGAAAACAAATTCGGAGGACTTATAGCTCAGGGTCTCGGCACTTCCATGCTTCAGGTTCCCAATATTGTAAGAAATCCGCTTATTTGGCTTCCAGCAATAATTTCAAGCGCAATTTTAGGTCCTGTTTCATCCGCGGTTCTTAAAATGGTAAGCAATCCCGTGGGCTCGGGTATGGGTACATCGGGACTTGTGGGTCAGTTTATGTCGTATGACAGTATGATTGCCGCAGGCTTTACACCGATAGTTACGATAATCGAAATACTTGTTATGCACTTCATTCTTCCCGCGGCTATAAGCCTTGCCGTTTCCGAGGCTATGAGAAAGCTTAAGCTTATAAAGCCGGGAGACTTAAAGCTTGAGGCGGCAAATGCGTAAAAAGGAAAGAACGGCGGCTGCGGTAGAAAGACTTGAAAGGCTGTATCCCGACGCAATATGCTCGCTTGAATATAAGGACGCCTTTCAGCTGCTTATAGCAACAAGGCTTTCGGCGCAATGCACGGACAAGCGCGTCAATATGGTGACGCCTGAATTGTTTAAGGCTTTTCCGAATGCCGAAAGTATGGCGGCGGCGGATGTAAAAAGGGTAGAAGAGCTGATTAAGACCTGCGGACTTTATAAAACAAAGGCAAAGGATTTAGTGGGTATAGGCAAACAGATTACCGAACGCTTCGGCGGCAGAGTGCCCGATACAATAGAAGAGCTTACCACCCTGCCGGGTGTGGGAAGAAAGACGGCAAACCTTGTTTGCGGAGATATTTACGGTAAGCCCGCTGTTGTAACAGATACGCATTTTATAAGAATTTGCGGCAGGCTCGGTCTTACCGATTCCAAAAATCCGCTTGTGGTTGAAAAGGAAATGCGTAAGCTGTTAGAGCCCGATAAATCGAACGCCTTTTGCCACAGAACGGTGCTTTTCGGTCGTGAAGTATGCACAGCGAGAAATCCGCACTGCGAAGAATGTATATTAAAGGATATATGCCTTAAAAAGAAGGGTTGACAATGGCGCAAAAAAGGGTAGCGGCTATACATGACATTTCCTGTCTCGGCAGATGCTCGCTTACGGTTGCCCTGCCGATAATTTCCGCCGCAGGGGTGGAAACGGCTGTTATTCCTACTGCAGTGCTGTCCACGCATACGGGCGGTTTTAAGGATTATACGGTGAGGGACCTAAGCTCCGATATTGTGCCGACCGCGTGCCACTGGAAAAGCGAGGGTATTACGGTTGACGCGGTTTATACGGGTTATCTTTGCTCTAAGGAGCAGATATATCTTGTAATGGAGGCGGCGCGCCTTATAAGCGGCAGTGATACGCTGTTAATTACGGACCCCGTTATGGCTGATAACGGCAGGCTTTACAAGGGCTTTGACGGCGGTTACGCCGATTATATGCTTAAGCTTTGCTCTGCCGCGGATATAATTACCCCGAATATAACCGAAGCGGCGCTTATGCTTGGCGTAAGGTTCCGTGAAGGACCGTACAGCGAGGATTATATAAACGCATTGCTTGAGGGACTTTATGTGAAGACTCATTCAAAGATAGTTCTTACCGGCGTATATTATGATGAAAGACGGATAGGCGCGGCGGTTTATGACGGTGAGAAAAAATCGTATGTTTTCACAGAACGGCTCGGGCGTATGTATCACGGTACGGGCGATATTTTTTCAAGCACTTTAACGGCGGCGCTTATGAACGGCAGGAGCCTTAAAGCGGCGGCGCAGATAGCGGTTAATTTTACCGCCGCCTGTATAAAAAAGACTATGGAAGAGGATACAGACCCGAGGTTGGGCGTAAATTTCGAATCGCAGATACCGAACCTTATTAAATATTTACAGCTGTAAAAAAGCGGCAGGATAACAAATCCTGCCGCTTTTTATTCTCTTGATTAAATTACGCTCGGGGTAAATCCGAGGTCGTTCAGTGTGTCAACCGCAGTTTTAAGGCAGTTTTCACAGCCGTTTACCGTAACGGTCTTGTTTTCAAGCGATACGCTGAAGTCAAGCTTTTCGGCCTTAAGCGCTTTTTCAATGCGGCTTACACAACCGTCGCAGTGCATATCTGGTACAGAGATTTTTCTTTCCATTTTCATTTCCTCATTTCATAAGCTTTTGCAGGGTGGCGACAAGCTCGTCGATAACACTGTCGTCGCCCTTGCGTATATTTTCAGCCACACAGGTGTGTATGTGGTTTGAAAGCAGTTCCTTGTTAAATGCGTTAAGCGCCGCTCCGATTGCCGATACCTGTATCAGTATATCGGTGCAGTAGGCCTCGTTTTCAAGCATACTTTTAACGCCGCGAACCTGACCCTCAATGCGGTTGAGACGGTTTATAAGGGAACGGTATTCGGCCTCACTGCGGTGCTTTTGCTTTTTACAGCACTCACATTCACTCATAGTTTTTTACTCCTTAATCTTAAAGCGTTGCTGACTACAAATACAGAACTTAAGGACATTGCAAGTCCTGCCAGCATCGGGTTTAAAAGCGGTCCGCCGAACAGATAGAGTACACCTGCGGCTATCGGTATGCAAACCGTGTTATAGCAAAACGCCCAGAACAAATTTTCCTTGATATTTGTAATTGTAAGACGGCTTAGGCGTATAGATCTCGGAACATCTATGGGATCGCTCTTCATAAGAACAATATCCGCCGCCTCGATTGCAATATCGCTCCCTCCGCCGATTGCACAGCCTATATCGGCCTCGGAAAGAGCAGGGGCGTCGTTTATTCCGTCGCCGACCATCATAACAGTACCGTATTTTTTGCGTATTTCGGAAACAATTTCGGCTTTTTGCTCGGGCAGAACCTCGGAATATACCTCGTCCGCGCCTACTAAGGAGCCGATATAATCGGCGCACGCCTTGTTGTCGCCCGAAAGTATTACCGTGTGAATACCGAGCTTTTTAAGACGGTCAAACGCCGAGGCAGAGGTATCACGCACACTGTCCGCAACGGCTATTAAGCCGAGAATATCGTTATCCGCCGCAACATATATAAGCGATTTACCCTCGCCCGCAAGCCTTTTACCGCTTTCCTCATATTTTTTAATATCTATACCGCTTTCTTTTAAAAACACGGCATTTCCAAGTAATACTGCTTTTCCGTCAACCGTACAGCGCAAGCCTTTACCCGATACATTTTCAAGTGCTTCGGGACGGGTGGGGGAAAGACCCTTATCTGCCGCATAATCCGTAACCGCTTTGGCTAACGGGTGGTCTGAACCCGATTCTGCGGCAGTCGCATAGTATAAAAGCTTATTTGCATCATCGGCGCAAACATCGGTCACGGCGGCCTTGCCTACGGTAACAGTGCCGGTCTTATCAAAAATAACCGCTTTTACCTTGTGGGTTATTTCAAGTATTTCGCCGTTTCGTATCAGTATGCCGTTTGCGGCGCCGAGTCCCGTACCAACCATAATTGCCGTGGGCGTTGCAAGACCGAGCGCACACGGGCAGGCAATAACGAGCACGCCTGTAAATACCTTAAGAACAAAGGAGATTTCCTTGCCTGAGATAAGCCATGCGGCGGCGGCAAGAAACGCGATTATTATTACCGCCGGAACGAAAATGCCGGCGACCTTGTCTGCCGTCTTTGAAATAGGAGCTTTCTTGTTCTGAGCGTCCTCTACGAACTTGATTATTTTCGCAAGCGCCGTGTCCTCTCCTACCTTTGTAACCTTGGCGTAAATAACACCGTTAAGGTTTATACTGCCGCCTATGACGCTGCTGCCCTCGGTTTTTTCCACCGGTATGCTTTCACCGGTAAGCATTGATTCGTCGGCACTGCTGAAGCCCCCTGTGACCGTTCCGTCAAGCGGAATTTTGGCGCCGGGCTTTATCACCAGTATTTCCCCGACCTTTACTTCCTTTGTGGGAACCGTAATTTCCTCGCCGTCACGGAGCACCACTGCGGTATCGGGACTTAATTCCATAAGCTTTTTAATTGCCGAGGCGGTCTTTTTCTGACTGCGGAGCTCAAGGTGCTTGCCGAGCGCTACGAGCGTTATTACCACCGCAACGCTTTCATAATAAAGATTATGAACCGCATGGTGATAATAGGGGATAGCGTATGTCATAACGACGCTGTAAATAAACGACGCTCCGGCGCCTATTGCCACAAGCGAATCCATATTAGGATTTCCTCTTAAAAGCAGGGGAATACCGGTTGTAAAAAATCTTTTGCCCATATATATTACCGGTATGCAAAGCAAAAGCTGGGTAAGGGCAAATCCGGCGGGGTCGCTGTTCATATTCATAAAAAACGGAACAGGCAGATTTTTTACAAGCATTTGACCCATAGATACATAAAGCAGTACAGCCGACAGCACAGATGAAACAATAAGTATCGGTAAATCGCTTTTTTCCTTAGGCTTCTCTTCACTTTTTTCTTCCTTTTCGGCGGTTTCGGGCGAGATTCCGAAGCCCGCGCGCTCTACGGATTTTTTAAAGTCTGCGGGACCCGTTTTTGTTTCGTCGTAAACCACAGTCATTTTTTCGGTTACAAGGTTTACCTCACAGCTTTCAACGCCGTCAAGCTTTGATACTACCCTTTGCACCGAAGAGGAGCAGGCGGCACAGGACATACCGCTTATATTATACCGTTCTTCCTTCATAACAGTTTCCCTTCTTTTTAAGTATTATACCCAATTTAAAGCATATTCCGAGAATAACGCTTTATCGGTATCCGCATAGATTATATACCCTATGGGGGTATTTGTCAAGCAAAAAAACAAACCGCTTTTTGGGCGGTTTGTAATTCTCTGATATTTAGTTGTTACCGATGTGTGCCTAAGAAGAACAGAGCGAGAGTACCCGGTCCCGAATGTGCGCCGATAACCGGACCTATTGTGTTGATATGGATTTCTTTCGGATGGAATTCTTTCTCTACCATTTTCTTAAGCGTAAGCGCGTCTTCCTCGCAATCTCCGTGGCTTATGAAAATAATCTGTTCGGACGGATCAATCGCGCTTTTTTTCATATTTTCAAATATAGTCTCAATGGACAGCTTTCTTCCTCTTACCTTGCCTACGTTGATAAGGTGACCCTCATCGTCGACATGGAGTATCGGCTTAATGTTAAGCAGGGAACCCACAAAAGCGGTGGTTGCGGAAACTCTTCCGCCGCGCTTCAGGTGATTAAGATCGTCAACCGTGAACCAATGGCAGAGCTTAAGCTTATTGTTTTCCGCAAAATCACGGACCTCCTCAATGCTTTTGCCCGCATGCTTTTGCAGCGCCGAAAGATAAACGAGCAATCCCTCTCCCATAGAAGCGGCGAGGGTGTCAACGCAGTAAATTTTGCTGTCGGGGTATTTTTTTGAAAGCTCCTCGGCTACAAGCGTGCTTACATGGTAAGTACTGCTCAGCCCCGAAGAAAATCCGATATACAGCACATCCTTGCCCTGCTTTAAAATATCTTCAAAAACGCCGGTGAAAACATCCATATTTACAGCGGAGGTGGAGGCGTTTTCGCCGGAACGCAGTCTTGCGTAAAAATCCTTTGAGCTTATCTCTCTTTCGTCAAGGTAATTATGGTATTCGTTGCCTGAAATATTCAGTACCATAGGTATTACGGTAAGCTCCGCTTTTTTTGCAAGCGCGTCCGTAAGGTCACAGCAGGAATCAGTTACAATTACAAAGTCTTTCATATCTCATTCTCCTAAACCAATATATATAACAGTACGCAAAAATACTGTAAAATGCTTCCTATAACCACAAATATGTGAAATACCGAATGCATATAGCGGTGTACGCTTCTTCCCGCAATCCCGTAAAGCACCGCGCCCACCGTATACGAAATTCCGCCGGCAAGAAGCCATAAAAAGCCTGTTTTGCCTATGGCGTCTATTGCGGTTTTGCCCGTGAAGACTATGCACCAGCCGAGGGCTATATAGCATATTCCGGAAAATACGCGGTATTTCTTTAAATCTATTGCGTTAAGCGTTATTCCGAGCGCGGAAACACCCCACACGATTCCGAATACCGTCCAGCCTAAGGGAGTGCTGTGCGTTCTAAGTGAGCACAGGGAAACCGGGGTATATGTACCGGCTATAAGTATAAATACCGTACAGTGGTCGATTACCTGCATCACCTTTTTTGCGGTTTCGGGTATAAGCCCGTGATAAACGCTTGAAATGGTATAAAGCAAAACCATTGAAAATCCGTAAATAAAGGCGCTTACAATCTGATACGGGTCGCCGTTTAAAAATGCCTTTACCACACAGGTGGCAAGCGCCGCTATACCGAAAGCGCCGCCGACAATGTGCGATACCATATTAAATATTTCCTCGCCCCTTGTATAATCGGGTAAAACTCTGTCTTTAATTTTGGTTCTTTTCATACTGCACCTCACACCATAATATAATACTACATTTTTGTTAAAAAATAAAGATGTTTTTTTCTTTTGTATTATGATACAATAGTATGTGAGGTAGATAAAATGTGTATAACGGAGATAAAAAAATTTCTCACCGAAAATTCGGAAGAGAAATACAGGGATTTTTCATTCGGTCTTATAAAGGAATCGGATTATCCGCTTATCGGCGTCAGACTGCCGACTCTTAAAAGGCTGGCAAATGAAATATGCCGTGACGGGTACGGGGAAAGCTTTTTAAACGAGTGCGATTTTTCAAGTATGGAAATGTTATTTTTATACTCCTATGTTCTCGGTAAAACAAAGGCGGATATTGAGGTTCTTTGGCGGTATTTTTGCAAAGCCGCGGAACATACAGATAACTGGAGCACCTGCGACATATTGTGCCAATCGTTCAAGCAGTGCGAAAAAAATAAAGCCTTCGTTCTTGAAAGACTGATTGCTTTTTTAGAAAGCGGAAAAACATATTATATGCGTATTGCCGTCGTAATGTTGATGACCTATTACCTAACCGAAGAATACATAGATACCGTGTTAATACTTGCGGATAAATATAAAAATGACGGTTACTACTATAAGATGGGAGTTGCTTGGCTTACGGCAACTGCGCTTGCAAAGCAAACCGAAAAAACGGTTGTGTTTATGGAAACCTGTACACTTGACGATTTTACTTATAATAAGGCAATACAGAAGGCTGTCGAATCAAGGCGAATTACCGATGGGCTTAAGGAAAAATTAAAGAAAATGAAGCGGAAATAGCATTGTCGAAAAAGCTCGAAAGCTTTACATAAATTTTTTATTCATTTTATTATGAATAAAGGATTATTCAACTTATTAACATAGTTATCCACCGAAACGAAACGGAAAATCGGGATTTTTTCCCTTTTTGGTGTTTAAAATGTTAATATAACGGTGGATAAGTTGGATAACTCCTAAGGTTGTCCGAGTTTACATAAACAACATTTTTGCAAAAATTACGGCACTTAAAGCAATATGTAAACAAGTGCAAATAACAGCTTCTTATCAGCCTTTTCACTCATCAAAATCAACAAAAGACCGAGTATAAGCGTGCTGTCCGAGTCCTTAAAAAGCTTGCCTAAAAACGGTATGTCGGTTCCGAAAAATCCGTTAGGTTCTTTTTGCATTTTCTTTTCGGTGTTTTTTGCACTGTCGGGTTCTTCCTTGGTTTGATTATTTCTTTGAGGCGGCACTCTTACGAACGACGGTACCGGCGGCATTTTGTTACCGCCGGGAGCTTTTGCGGCTCTTGCGTTCATTTCACGCATACGCTCAACCGCCGCCTGCTGTTGTCGCATAAAATCGTTTTCGGTCATATTCTCCTCCGTTTAAAGCTTTAAAAGACCGCTTTCCTTAATCAGCGGCATTACATCAAGAAGCTTAAGAAGCTTTATTGCCGTATCCGCCCGTGCCTTGCGTTCATCGCTGAGATGCGGTTTAAGCGCATAAATAAGCTGTACTCTTGTATCGTTTCCGGAGCTTTTCATTTTTGATATTACGGACACGATCGTTCTTAAATCGTCACTGCCTAAGGCGCCGCCCAAATCGGCTAAATCGGGAAGCGCGGGCTGAGGAGGGGGCGGAGAAGACGGCTCTTCCGAGCCGCCGAGTATGCTCTCCGCCATTTGACGCACCCGTTCCATACTGTCAGGGTCGTTCAGAATATCGGTAAGCTTGGAGCTTAAATCATCCATTTTTTCCTCCGCCCTTTAGAATGGATTTGAGTATTGCCTGCGCCTCCGGACTTTTAAGTGTTTGTTCAAGATTTTTTTTATCGGACATAACACTGTTTATTCTTTGACGGTCCTCTGCAGACAGGCTGTTTAACAGCGCACCGGTATCGTTGTTGTTTACGGCGCCGTTTATTGCGTTTGGGTTAATTTTACCTCCGGAAGACGCCAACAGTGCTTTTAACAGCTTTTGTTTATCGATTTTTTCATTATTCATAGCAATACCTCCGTTTTTTTCTACTCTTAATTTTATGAGAATACAAAATATAATAGAATAGGTGGACAAAATGAGAATTACCGTAATTTCGGATTCGCACAGAAACAGCAGTGTTATACGCAAAATACTTGAAGCACAGCCTGATTCTGATATGATTTTCTTTTTAGGCGATATAACAGCCGATATTGAAGATATGCGGTATGAATATCCGAATAAAATATTCAATATCGTATCGGGCAACTGTGACTTTTTTTCCGAATATCCTCCTGTCGGCGTTGCGAATGCGGCAGGACATAATATTCTTTATACACACGGGCATACGCTTTCGGTAAAGTACGGTATTGAGCGGTTGAAAAACGCCGCCGCGGAAAGAAATTGCGATATTGCTCTTTACGGTCATACGCATGTTTCAAGGATATTATATGAAGACGGTATATATATTGTTAACCCCGGTTCCTGCTCGCAGCCCAGAGACGGGAGAGCAAGCTATGCGGTGATAGATATAGAAAAAAACGGTGTAATGCCGATAATAATCAACCTTTAAAAAATTTTGAAAGAAAAGTTGATTTATACTATTGACAAATCGGATTTTTATGCTATAATAAATCTTGCTTGTTCGGACCATTAGCTCAGTTGGTTAGAGCAACCGGCTCATAACCGGTCGGTCCGCGGTTCGAGTCCGTGATGGTCCACCAGACAAGCGTTTTTTTATTTTTAGGGGTATAGCTCAGTTGGT
>DKDS01000014.1 GCA_002451855.1 Ruminococcaceae bacterium UBA6842
ATGATGTTCGGCTACGCCTGCGACGACACGCCCGAGCTTATGCCGCTTCCCATATCGCTTGCGCACAAAATGGCAAGAAAGCTTACCGCCGTGCGTAAGGAGGGCGTGCTTCCGTATTTAAGACCCGACGGAAAAACTCAGGTCACTGTTGAATATGACGGCGGAAAGCCCGTTCATATTGAGGCGGTTGTCGTATCCTCACAGCACAGCGCCGATACCGACCTTGATATATTAAGAAAAGATATACTTGAAAAGGTAATAAAGCCAACTGTTCCGTCAGAGCTTTTTGATGAAAAAACAAAGGTTTATATTAACCCGACCGGCCGCTTTGTCGTAGGCGGACCGCAGGGCGATACGGGACTCACGGGCAGAAAAATAATAGTAGATACCTACGGCGGCTTTGCCCGTCACGGCGGCGGCGCGTTTTCGGGTAAGGACCCGACAAAGGTTGACCGCAGCGCCGCATATGCCGCAAGGTATGTCGCAAAGAATATTGTTGCGGCGCGTCTTGCGAAAAAGTGCGAGGTACAGCTTGCCTATGCGATAGGCGTGGCGCACCCCGTTTCGGTTATGGTAGATACTTTCGGTACGGGCAAATATGACGACGAAAAAATCGCCGAGGCGGTAAAGAGCGTGTTTGATCTGCGCCCGTCCGCCATAATAGACAAGCTTGACCTTAAAAGACCCATTTACCGCGAACTTTCCGCATACGGCCATATGGGCAGAACCGATATTCCGCTCACTTGGGAAAAAACGGATAAAACGGAAGAGCTTAAAAAATACTTGACAAAATAAATTTTTGTGGTATAATCGGTATTACAAAGAAGCAGTACGGTTTTCGTCTCACCCTGTCGGCAACGGCTGAAGGGTCAATAAAAATTCAGACATTTTTGTTTGGCGTTTTTATGTGCGGACGGATTTCGTCCGCACTTTTTGTTTGATTGCAGAAATGCAGTTTTGCTGCAATACTAAATTTGGAGGTGCATCAACATCAGCAGTAAAGAGCTTTTCGTAAACGAAAGTATTAAATTCAAGGAGGTCCGTACCATCGGTTCGGATGGATCTCAGCTCGGCATAATGCCGGTTGCCAAAGCGCTTGAAGCCGCATATGCGGCGGATCTTGATTTGGTCTGCATTTCGCCTAACGCTCAGCCGCCCGTTTGTAAGATAATGGATTACGGAAAATACCGTTTTGAACAGGCTAAGCGTGAAAAGGAAGCCAGAAAAAATCAGAAAACGGTTGAGATTAAGGAAATTCGTTTGGGTTTAAGTATTGATGTTCACGACTTTGAAACCAAAGGAAAACACGCTATGCGCTTTCTTGACGAGGGCAATAAGGTAAAGGTTTCTATCCGTTTCAGGGGCAGAGAGCTCGGCCATCCCGAAATCGGCCTTGAGACTATGAGGCGCTTTGCGGAATATTGCGAAGAGCATGGCTCGGTTGAAAAGCCGGCAAAAATGGAAGGCAGAAATATGCTGATGTTTTTAGCCCCTAAATCGGGTAAATAACGGCAGTTGAATTTAATTAGGGAGGAATTACAATGCCTAAGATCAAAACTCACAGCGGCGCCAAGAAGCGCTTTAAGCTCACTAAAACCGGTAAGGTTAAGCGTGCTCACGCTTTCAAGTCGCACATTCTCAACAAGAAAACAACCAAGCGTAAGAGAAATCTTCGCAAGGTAGTTACCGCGGATGTAACAAATGTAGCAAAGGTTAAGAAAATGATTCCTTATAAATAAGGAACGACTTTAAAGTGGAGGTATAACATATGGCACGAGTTAAAGGTGCGTTGGCAACACGCAAAAGAAGAAAAAAGACTTTAAAGCTTGCTAAGGGCTATTTCGGCGCTAAATCAAAGCTTTTTAAAACAGCTAAAGAAGCTGTTATGAAATCAGGCAATTACGCTTATATCGGCCGCAGGCAGAAAAAGCGTGATTTCCGCCGTTTATGGATTACCCGTATTTCGGCTGCCGCTAAGATAAACGGTATGAATTATTCAACCTTTATGAACGGTCTTAACAAGGCAGGAATACAGATAAACCGTAAAATGCTTGCAGACCTTGCGGTTAATGACGCCGCCGGCTTTGCGACTCTCGTAAAAGCTGCCAATAAGGCTCTTGAAAAGTAATTTTTTCGCCCGGGGTTTTTAACTTCGGGCGACTTTGTGTTTTTTAGGTGGATGTTTATGAAGGCTTTTAACGCTGTTACAAGCAGAGAAAATCCGCTTATCAAGCTTGTTTCCTCCTTGCAGAATTCGGCGGAAAAACGCCGTGAAAACGGTATGTTTGTGCTTGAGGGACTGAGAATATGCAAGGACGCATACGAAAACGGAATCAGGTTTGATAAACTGATAATCTCTGATACGGCATATGAAAAATACAGTGCGGATATTGAAAAATTTTCTTCCGCCGCGGACGGGTGCTATAAAATACCCGACTCGCTTTTTAAAAAAATAAGCGACACTAAAACTCCGCAGGGAATAATTGCCGTTTGCAAAATTATTAAACAGGACTGCGGTAAAATTAAGAAAAACGGGAAATATGTTGCGCTTGAAAATGTTGCCGACCCGTCTAACCTCGGGGCGGTATCCCGCACGGCGGAGGCGCTCGGTGCGGACGGTATAATTTTATCTTCCGACGGGTGCGACCCCTTTTCTCCTAAGGCCTTGCGCGCGTCTATGGGTACTCTGCTCCGTATGCCCGTATATATTTTTGAAAGCTTTGCGGACGGTATAAAAAATACGGGTCTTAAATCCTATGCCTGCGTGGTTGACAGAGACGCCGAAAGCATATCGGACTGTGATTTTAAAGAAGGCTCTGTTGTTGTGATAGGCAATGAGGCAAACGGACTGACAGAAGAAATGAAAAACGCCGCCGATGCCGCCGTTACAATACCTATGACAGGGCGTGCGGAGTCGCTTAACGCAGCCGCTGCCGCCGCAATAGCAATTTGGGAAATGATGAAATGATAAGCTATTACATCAGTCTTTCAAACGCTATGGGCGCCGGCAATGTAAGGGCTGTAAAGGCGCTTGAATACTTCGGCAATGCGAAGAACATATTTAAGGCGTCAGCCGAAAAAAGAGCACAATCGGGAATTTTTACCGCAAATGAGCTTAAACGGCTTGATGCTGCGGGACCCGATTACGCTAATGAAATTGCCGCCGAATGTAAAGCAAACGGCATAGATATAATACCGCTCGGGGATAAAAGATACCCGCGCTGTCTTTCGGTTTTGGAGGACGCACCCGTGGTTTTATATGTAAAGGGGAGACTGCCCGATTTTGACAGAACTCCCGCAATTTGCATAGTAGGACCGAGAAAGGTTACGGAAAAGGGCAAAATTGCGGCATATTCCGTTGCAAGACGGGTGGCGTTAGCCGGTATGACCGTTGTAAGCGGAGGTGCGCTCGGCTGTGACAGTGCGGCACATTACGGGTCAGTCAAGGCAGGCGGAGATACGGCTCTTGTTATGGGCTGCGGAATTTTAAGCGATTATCTGCCCGAAAACCGCCCGCTTAGAAATCTCGTTGAGTCTCACGGCTGTTTAATAAGCGAATATCCGCCGCATTACCGTGCTTCACGCTATACCTTTCCCGTAAGAAACAGGATACTTTCTGGTCTGGCGCTTTGCACTGTTGTAATTGAGGCGGGCAGTAAAAGCGGCGCTTTGATTACGGCACGCCATGCGGCGGAGCAGGGAAAGGATGTATTTGTTATTCCGGGTGACGGGAGTAAAGCCTATGCCGGCTCAAACGCGCTTTTAGACGACGGCGCAATACCGCTTAACGATATGTCGGATATTTTTAACGAATATATCCCGAAATTTCCCGATAAAATAAATATCAAAAGGGCATATGAACGAACCGGCAGTGAACAAAAAAACACCGAAGATTTATCGGTTCACAAAAAATTATCAAATGAAACCCTTTCCAAAAACGCAAAAATAGTATATAATCATTTGGATAAGCATAAATTTTATCCTGAAGAAATAAAGGACACGGGTCTTGAACCGTCGGAAATAATTTCAGCGCTTACAGAGCTTGAAATCGAGCTTATAATACGCTCGGCGCCCGGCGGAAGATACGAGCTTATCAACAAATAACAACGGAGGTAAAATATGTCTAAGCTTTTGATAGTAGAGTCACCGACAAAAGTAAAGAGCATTAAGAAATATTTGGGTTCCGGCTATGAGGTTATGGCTTCTATGGGACATATCCGTGATTTGCCGAAGTCAAAAATGGGCGTGGATATAGAACACGATTTTAAGCCGCAGTATATAAATATGTCTGATAAAAAGGAGCTTATAAGGTCGCTTAAGGATGCGGCGGCAAACAGCGACGAGGTACTGCTCGCAACCGACCCTGATAGAGAGGGAGAAGCTATTTCGTGGCATTTGGCGCAGATTTTGGCGCTTGATATGAACGAGGCAAACCGCGTAGCGTTTAATGAAATTACCGAATCCGGTGTCAAAGCAGGTATTGCTAAGCCACATAAAATAAATCTTGACCTTGTGGACGCACAGCAAGCGAGGCGTGTGCTTGACCGAATTGTGGGCTATAAGTTAAGTCCGTTTTTATGGAAAAAGGTAAAAAGCGGACTGTCCGCAGGCCGTGTGCAGACCGTTGCGCTCCGCCTTATAGTTGAGCGTGAACGCGAAATTGAAAAATTTGTTGCCGAGGAATACTGGACGGTAGACGCAAAGCTGCTTTCGGGCAGAAAAAGCTTTACAGCCAAGCTTCACGGCTTTGCCGACGGCAAAAAAATAGAAATAATACCGAATGGCGAAGAAGCGGAAAGAATTGTCCGTGAGCTTGATAACGCCGAGTACAAGGTTGCAAAGCTTAAAAAGGGAACAAGGCAAAAACAGCCGGCTCCACCGTTTATAACCTCGACCCTTCAACAGGAGGCGTCCCGTAAGCTCGGGTTTACAGGTCAGCGCACTATGCGTATAGCGCAGCAGTTATATGAAGGCGTTGATGTGCCGAATATAGGTACAACGGGTCTTATAACCTATATGCGTACCGATTCGCTTCGTATTTCAGAGGAAGCAAGAGCCGCCGCCGAAAAATATATTTCGGGCAAATACGGTAAGGATTATCTGCCTGCTAAGCCCCGCTATTTTAAAACAAAGAGCGGCGCACAGGACGCGCACGAGGCGATAAGACCGACTTCGGTCAACATTACTCCCGAATCGGTTAAGGAATCGCTCACGGCAGAGCAGTACAAGCTTTATAAGCTTATTTGGGAACGCTTTATAGCCTCCTTGATGGCGGTGTGCGTTCAGAATACGGTTAATGCCGATATAACCGCGGGCGATTATCTGTTTAAGGCGAGCGGCTATTCGGTTAAATTCGACGGCTTTACCGTGCTTTACGAGGAGGGTCGTGACGATGCATCCGAGGACGGAGCGGCGCTCCCCGATATGAAAGAGGGGGATGTCCTTAAGCTTAAGGAGCTTACTCCCAATCAGCACTTTACACAGCCGCCTGCCCGTTATACGGAGCCTACGCTTATTAAGGCGCTTGATGAAAACGGTATCGGCAGACCTTCGACCTATGCTCCGATAATATCAAATATTTTGGGCAGAGATTACATTGAGAGAGAAAAGAAATCCCTTAAGCCGACAGGGCTCGGAACGGTTGTATCCGACCTTATTGTTGAGTATTTTGATAAAATCGTGGATGTTAAGTTTACCGCCGGTCTTGAAAAAAAGCTTGACGAAATAGGTGCGGGCAAGCTTGGTTGGATAGACACAATCAAGGATTTTTACAAGGATTTTGAAAAGCTGTACGATAAGGCGGAAGCATCGCTTGAGGGTAAAAAGGTAAAGGTTCCCGTGGTGGAGACAGATATTGTCTGCGATAAATGCGGCAGAAAAATGGTTATTAAATCGGGCAGGTTCGGCAAATTCCTTGCGTGCCCCGGGTACCCCGAATGTAAAAACACAAAGCCTCTGCCTGAAGACGAGGTAAAAGAGCCTTGTCCTAAGTGCGGCGGTAAGCTTGTAAAGAAGATTTCCAAAAAGGGCAAGAAATTTTACGGCTGTTCGAATTATCCCGAGTGCGATTTTGCCGCCCCCGGAATACCAACGGGTGAAAAGTGTCCCGAATGCGGTAGCTATATTATAAGCGGAATAAGGGGCAGAAAATACTGTATGAATTCGGATTGCCCTACAAGAAAGAAGAAAACAGACGGTAAAAAGGATGAATAAAATCACTGTTATAGGCGGCGGACTTGCCGGATGCGAGGCCGCCTTTCAGATAGCAAAACGGGGGATAAAGGTCGAATTGCTTGAAATGAAGCCGTCACACAAAACGCCGGCGCATAAAAGCGATAATCTGGCGGAGCTTGTATGCTCAAATTCCCTTAAGGCAATGCGGATAGATTCTGCGGCAGGTCTTTTAAAGGAGGAAATGCGCCGTTTCGGTTCTGTTTGTCTTGAGGCGGCGGATAGGTCGGCTGTTGCGGCAGGCGGCGCCCTTGCGGTCGATAGAGATGTGTTTTCCTCACTTATCACGGAAAAAATTAAAAGCCACCCAAATATTACGGTAAGGGAAACGACGGTGACCGATATACCGACGGACGGAATAACCGTTATTGCCACAGGTCCGCTTACGGACGGAGCGTTGGCGGAAAAAATAGGAAAGCTGTGTGACAGCGGAAACCTGAGCTTCTTTGACGCGGCGGCACCGATAGTGACTGCCGAAAGCATAGATATGAGCCGGGCGTTTTGCGCTTCACGATATGATAAGGGCGGAGACGATTATATAAACTGCCCTATGAACAAGGAAGAATACACCGCATTTTACAACGAGCTTATAAACGCCGAGTCCGCACCCGTGCACGGCTTTGATAAAGCACCCAAGGTGTACGAGGGCTGTATGCCTGTTGAGGTCTTGGCAAAACGGGGAGAGGATTCCATCAGGTTCGGTCCCTTAAAGCCCGTGGGACTTCGTGACCCGAGAACGGGACACAGACCGTGGGCGGCGGTACAGCTAAGACGAGAAAATTCCTCGGGTACGCTTTATAATCTTGTCGGCTTTCAGACAAATTTAAGGTTCCCCGAGCAAAAGCGTGTATTTTCTATGATACCCGGTCTTCAAAATGCGGAATTTATGCGGTACGGCGTTATGCACCGCAATACTTTCATTAATTCTCCCGTGCTTTTAAACAGAGAGCTTTCGCTTAAAACAAACGGCGATATTTTCTTTGCGGGTCAGCTTTCGGGAGTAGAGGGCTATATGGAGTCCGCGGCAAGCGGAATAATTGCGGGAATAAACGCGGCGGCACGCTTAAACGGTGAAAAGCCGCTTGTATTGTCCGAATTTACTATGATAGGCGCGCTTTTGAATTATATATGCGACGGCAGTGTTAAGGATTTTCAGCCGATGGGAGCGAATTTCGGCATATTACCGCCGCTTGAACCCCACATAAGGGACAAGCGTGAAAGATATGCCGCTCTTTCTAAGCGCTCGCTTGACTGGTTTTGCGATAATATTAAAACGGAGGAATAAAAATGCGTGTTGTAGTTGACGCTTTCGGCGGAGATAATGCCCCTCTTGAAATTGTTAAGGGCGCGGCGGCGGCTTCTGCCGAAACAGGCGCCGAAATAACCCTTACGGGTAAGGAAACCGTTATAAGAAAGATAATTGACGAAAATTCTCTTGAGTTTTCGGGTGAGCTTAAAATTGTAGATACAGACGATGTTATATCAATGCACGACGAGCCGACTTCCCTTACAAGAGCGCACAAAAACAGCTCTATGGCGCTTGCGTTTAAGGAGCTTGCCGAGGGAAACGCGGACGCATTTGTTTCCGCAGGCTCTACGGGCGCGGTTGTCGTAGGCGGCACGCTTATAGTAAAGCGTATAAAGGGAGTAAAACGCCCCGCGCTTGCCGGTCTTATACCGTCGCCATCGGGCAGCTATATGCTTATGGATATGGGGGCTAACGCCGATTGCAGGCCCGAAATGCTTTTGCAGTTTGCGGTTATGGCTGATGTTTATTTAAAGAATGTTGACGGTCGGGAAAACCCGAAAATAGGTCTTTTGAACATAGGAACGGAGGACACAAAGGGCGGAGAGCTGCAAAGGGAAGCCTATAAGCTTATGTCCGCTGCGCCGATAAATTTTGTAGGCAACATAGAATCCCGTGAAATGCCGAAGGGCGTGTGCGACGCCGTAATAACCGACGGCTTTACCGGTAATATCGCCTTAAAGCTTATTGAAGGCTCTGCGTCAACGCTTTTCGGACTTATTAAAAATGTTTTTTACAAGAGTACGCTGAACAAAATGGCGGCGCTTGTTGTTAAAAAGGATCTCGGAGGTCTTAAAAAGATGATGGACAGCTCCGAGGTCGGCGGCGCACCGCTTCTGGGCGTAAACGGAACGGTTATCAAAGCGCACGGATCTTCCGACGCAAAGGCACTTAAAAATGCGATAAAGCAGGCAATAAAATTCACCGAAACCGGTGTGGTGGAAAAAATTTCGGCTTCATTGTAATATTAAAAAGAAGGATATTTATGGACGGCTTAGAGGAAAGATTAGGTTATAAATTCAATAATATAAATCTGCTTAAAAATGCGCTTACCCATTCCTCGTACGCAAACGAGGTAAGGAGCGGCTTTTCCTCAAACGAAAGGCTTGAATTTTTGGGCGATTCGGTACTTTCGATAGTGGTTTCCGATTATATTTACAAGCACTATCCGAATATGCCCGAGGGTGAGCTTACAAAGCTCAGAGCGTCGCTTGTGTGCGAAAAATCGCTCTGCGCCTTTTCAAGAGAGCTTGAGCTGGGCAATTATCTTATGCTCGGAAAGGGCGAGGAAAATACCGGCGGGCGTGANNTGGCGGAAGAGAGAGGGACTCTATTCTTGCGGACGCCTTTGAAGCGGTCTTGGCGGCAATTTACCTTGACGGCGGAATGGAGCCTGCAAGGCGCCATGTTATGAACTTTGTTCTGCGTGAATTACAGCACACCGACGACGAGGTATTTAAGGATTATAAAACCGCTCTTCAGGAGATAATACAGCGCAATCCCGAGGAAGCGGTAAGCTATATTCTTACGGGGGAAAGCGGACCCGACCACGATAAGGAATTTACGGTTGAGGTAAGACTTAATTCCAATGTAATAGGCAGAGGAACAGGCAAAAACAAAAAACGGGCGGAGCAGATGGCGGCTAAAGAGGCGCTTATGCTTATGGGTGAGGAAATATGAGCCTTGCCCACTCAAATATTTCGATATTCGTTCCGCATATCGGCTGCCCGAATAAATGCAGCTTTTGCAATCAGCGGTATATAACGGGCGCAAACAAGGCGCCCCGTGCCGAGGATGTGGATGAAGCCGTAAAGGCAGCGGTAAAGGGAAAAAAGTTTAGCTCCGATACCGCGGAAATTGCCTTTTTCGGCGGAAGCTTTACCGCAATCAACCGCTCTTATATGACCGACCTTTTAAAGGCGGCGGCAAAATATGTGGACGACGGCACGGTAAAGGGAATAAGAATTTCCACACGCCCCGACGCAATAGACGATGAAATACTCGGTCTTTTAAAGCAATACGGCGTAACCTCGGTAGAGCTTGGCGCGCAGAGTATGAACGACCGTGTGCTTAAAATGAATAACAGGGGTCACACGGCAGGCGATGTCGCAAGGGCGTCAAAGCTTATTAAAGAATACGGCTTTGAGCTGGGGCTTCAAATGATGACGGGGCTTTATGCCGATAACGACGCCTCAGCGCTTAAAACCGCCGAAAAGCTTATAGCGTTAAAGCCGGCAACGGTGCGTATATATCCGACTATCGTATTAAAGGACACCGATCTTGCGGCGCTTTATGCGGACGGAATATATAAACCGCAGTCGCTCGGCGATTCGGTAAACCTTGCGGTAAAGCTTTATACGCGCTTTACGGAAGAGGGCATACGGGTAATAAGGCTCGGGCTTCACTCAATAGAGGAGGACGCTTATATTGCAGGGCCGTGGCACCCCGCGTTCAGCGAGCTTTGCCAGTCAAGAATAATGCTTACCGATGTTTTAAAGGAACTAAAGGAAAAGGGCAGCTATACGATATTCGTAGGAACTTCGGATGTTTCCAAAATGATAGGACAGGGCAGAAACAATCTTCTGCATTTGAAGTCCTTAGGGTATGACTGCCGTGTGAAAGCGGACAGCGCCATGGGCGGTCTTAAATACAGAATAGAAAGGACGGTGTAATATATGCTTTTAACCTCAATACAAATTCAGGGCTTTAAGTCCTTTGCGGATAAAACGGTGCTTAAATTCGGTAAGGGCGTTACCGCCGTTGTCGGTCCTAACGGGAGCGGTAAAAGCAATATTTCCGACGCCGTCCGCTGGGTGCTCGGAGAGCAGTCCACAAAAAGCCTTCGCGGTCAGTCGATGGAGGATGTTATTTTCGGCGGAACCGAAACACGCCGTCCTCACGGTTTTTGCGAGGTTACACTTAATATAGACAATTCCGACAGAACCCTTAATTTCGATAACGACACCGTGGCGGTAACACGCCGCTACTACCGCTCGCACGAAAGCGAATATGCCATAAACGGGGTCTCCGTAAGGCTTAAGGATATTCACGAGCTGTTTATGGATACGGGACTCGGCAGAGACGGCTATTCAATGATAGGTCAGGGTAAAATCGACACGATAATAAGCTCAAAATCGGGCGAGAGACGGGATATTTTTGAAGAAGCCGCAGGTATTTCAAAATACCGTTACAGAAAATCCGAAGCCGAAAGAAAGCTTACAGCGGCGGAGGACAATCTTCTGAGACTTCACGATATTGCGGATGAGCTGGGCGCTCGCGTGGGACCGCTTGCCGAACAGAGCCGAAAGGCGCAGAAGTTTTTAGAGCTGTCCGAAAGCAAAAAGGAGCTTGAAATAGGACTTTGGCTTTATACGCTTGAAAACTCAAAGGAAGCGCTCAGAAATCAGGAAAGCAAGATTGCGGCGGCACAGCTTACCTACCGTGAAATTGACGAAGCGCTGTCCGAATTTGACCGCAAGGCTGAGGAAAACACCGCATATTTCGCAAAGCTTACCTCGGATATTGAGGGAGAACGCCTTAATATTTCGAATTTCGGAGCGGAAATTGTTAAGACCGAAAGCGCGATAACGGTTATAAACAACGATATTGAATATAATAAAAAATCAGTATTAAAGCTTAACGAGGAAAAGGAACAGCTCGGCGTTTCGTCGGCTGAGGCTTATGCCGCGATTGAGGAAAAGCGCAAATCGGCTGAGGAAAAGAGATTTAAGAAAACAGAGCTTGAAAACAAGGAAGCGGAGCTTGAAAACAAGCTTAATTCCCTTTTGTCCGACAGTGAGAGCATTTCAAGAAATATTGAAAACGAGGCGAAGACCCTTAACAGGCTTACCTCCGAAAGCGCGGACAAACGGGTTGAAATGGTAACGGCGGACAGCACCGCGGAAGAAATTACGGCAAGATGCGCGTCATCCGAAAATCAGATACTTGAATGTGAAAAGGAAATTGCGGCATTAAATTCGGAATTTGACGAAAACAAAAAACTGCTTGACGGTATCGAGGAAACGCTTGTGAGCCTTAACAATTCGGTAAAGGGATATGAATTAAGGCTTAAATCAAAGGAAGAAGCCGCCGAAAAGCTTAAAGCCGAGCTTGATACGGCAAGGCTTGACTTAGAGGAAAAACGCCGCCGTATTCAGATATTAAAGGAGCTTGAGAACAATATGGACGGCTTCAGCCATTCCGTAAAGGCGGTTATGGGCGAAGCGGACAAGGGACTTTTACGTGGCATTTGCGGGCCGGTTTCAAAGCTTATTACGGTTGAGAAAAAATACTCCGTTGCGGTCGAGACCGCATTGGCGGCGGCAATACAGAATATTATTACCGAAACCGAGGCTGACGCTAAAAGAGCCATTGCGTATTTAAAATCAAGCAAGGGCGGCAGAGCGACATTTTTGCCGGTTGCTACCATTAAGTCGCGTGAATTTAAGGAACACGGCTTTGAGGATATGGCAGGCTTTGTGGGTATCGCAAGCGAGCTTGTGACAGCGGAGCCTAAGTACCGTGAAATTGTAAAATACCTGCTCGGCGCGGTCGTGGTTGCGGAGGATATTGACAGTGCTTTGAGCATTGCGAAAAAATACGGTTACCGTGTTAAAATCGTGACGCTTGACGGTCAGGTGGTAAACCCCGGCGGCTCGCTTACGGGCGGTTCGCTTACCAAAAACGCAGGTCTTTTAAGCCGCGGCAGTGATATTAAAGCGCTCGACGCGGAGGCCGAAAAGCTTGACGGCAAGGTCAAGGAGACCGAAAAACAGCTTAACGGCGCTCTTGAGGCGGTAAATGAGGTTAAGGCGGATATTACCGCGCAAAGGGCGGATATTTCCAACTCAAACGAGGATAAAATACGCACGGCGGCTGAGCTTAAAAGAATAAGCGGACTTGCCGAGAGCGCAAAAGCTCAGCAAAAGCAGCTTAAAGAGGAAAAGGAAAACGGTGAGCAAAAGCTTAAAAATCTCCGTGAGATTTCCGCCGCCGCCGCAAAGGTAATAGCCGAGCTTGACGCGCAAAAAACGGCGGTTCAGCAAAGAATAGACAGTATGACAGGCGGACGGGACGGTCTTAATAAGGAAAGGGAAGACACCGCAAACGAAATTACCGCCGTTAAGCTTGCCGTAATAGAGCTGCAAAAGGATATTGAGGCGGTAATGAAGTCCGCCGATGACCTTAAGGCAATGACCGAAAGCCGTGCCGAACGCACGGCGGCAATCGAAAAGGAAATAGCGGAGCACGAGGCTAAGACCCGTGAGCTTAATAACAAAACGGCGGAGCTTAACGAAACAATAGGCTCATTTAAGACTAAAATCTCCGATACCGAAGGCTATATTGAGGAACTTCTTGCCAAACGCAATCAAACGGAAAAAACCGGTATGGAACTGCGCTCGGGCGAGCGTGACCAGACTGCCGCCCGTGAAAAAATCGGCGGAGAGCTGGCAAGGCTTACCGAACGCAAGGAGGTTATGCTCAAGGAATACGACGATGTTATAAAACAGCTTTATGACGAGTATCAGCTTACAAGAAGCGAAGCCGAAAAAATCGGAATACGCATAGAAAAGCCGTCTGACGCTAAAAAAACGCTTGCCGAAATCAAATCCAAAATAAGAGGGCTCGGCAGTGTAAATGTATCGGCTATCGAGGAATACAAGGAAGTAAGCGAGCGGTACGAATTTATGTCTTCGCAGATAAAGGATGTTGAAACTACAAGAGCGGAGCTTTATAAGCTTATAAACCAGCTCACACATCAGATGCAGGATATATTCACCGAGGGCTTTGCCAGAATTAATGAAAATTTTGCCAAGACCTTTACCGAGCTTTTCGGCGGCGGTCAGGCAAGCCTTTCGCTTTCGGACCCCGAAAATGTGCTTGAAAGCGGAATTGATATTAATGTAAAGCTTCCCGGTAAAAATGTTCCGAGTCTTGACGGACTTTCGGGCGGCGAAAAGGCGCTTATAGCACTCTCGATTTATTTTGCGATAATGCGTGTAAACGCGCCGCCTTTCTGCTTCCTTGACGAGGTGGATACCGCGCTTGACGATATAAATGTAGACAGGTTTGCGGATTATATGAAGCGCTCCGATTTTTCAACGCAGTTCATATGCGTTACCCACAGACGCGGCACTATGGAGGCGGCGGATATGCTTTACGGCGTTACAATGCAGGAAAAGGGCGTTACCAAGCTTTTGGAGCTTAATGTCGCCGAGCTTGAAAAATCACTTCTCACAAAGGGCGCGTAATTCTTTTTAAAGGCAGGATAGCAATGGGATTATTCAGTAAGATTAAAGAGGGACTTAAAAAAACAAGGGATTCCGTTTTAAGCGGAGTAAACGGTATAATCAACAGCTTCACAAAAATAGATGAGGAGCTGTTTGAAGAGCTTGAGGAAACGCTTGTTATGTCCGATATCGGCGTTCAGACCTCCTCTGAAATATGCGATAAGCTGAGAAAACGCATAAAGGAAACGGGAATTACCGACCCCTCGGAAATTATGGGCTTAATGAAGGAAATCATTACCGAAATGTTGGGCGAGGACGAGGGACTGCGCCTTGAGACAAAGCCGTCGGTTATTCTTGTTATCGGTGTAAACGGCGTGGGTAAGACAACCACGATAGGCAAGCTTTCCTTAAGGCTTAAAAACGAGGGCAAAAAGGTAGTTCTCGGCGCCGCCGATACTTTCAGAGCCGCCGCAATCGACCAGCTCGGAATTTGGGCGGAGCGTGCGGGCGTTACAATGGTTAAAAGCGTTGAAGGAACGGATCCTGCCTCGGTTGTTTTCGATACCATTGCTTCCGCAAAATCAAAAAACGCGGATGTTATAATATGCGATACCGCAGGCAGACTTCATAACAAAAAGAACCTTATGGATGAGCTTGCGAAAATATACCGTGTTATTGGAAGAGAATTGCCCGACGCATCGGTCGAAACATTGCTTGTTCTTGACGCGGCTACGGGTCAAAATGCGGTAAATCAGGCAAGAGAGTTTAAAAATGTTGCGGATATTACCGGAATAGTTTTGACAAAGCTTGACGGAACCGCAAAAGGCGGTATAATAATAGCTATAAGGAACGAACTCGGTATCCCTGTAAAATTTGTCGGTGTGGGCGAGGGAATAGACGACCTCCAGCCGTTCTCGGCGGAGGAATTTGCCGAAGGAATTTTTGAGGGGCTTTAAATGAGAGTATTTATCGCGACAAAAAACCATCATAAATTAACCGAGCTTGAAAGAATACTTGTGCCTATGGGCTTTGAGGTTTTAAGTGAAAACGATCTTGATAAACCGTTGCCCGAGGTTGATGAAACGGGTACAAGCTATGAGGAAAACGCTCTCTTAAAGGCTCATTCGGGACTGAGGGTGACGGGGCTTATAACCGTTGCGGACGATTCGGGTCTTTCGGTAGATTTTCTTGACGGCGCACCGGGACTTTATTCCGCCCGTTATTCGGGAATGGGCGCCTCATATGCGTCAAACAACGAAAAGCTTTTGGCGGCGCTTGACGGCGTACCGCGCGAAAAAAGAACGGCTACATTTGTTTCGGCTATTGCCTGCGTTTTTCCTGACGGCAGGGAATTTACCGTAAGGGGCGAGTGTAAGGGCTTTGTGGCAGAGGAATGTCATGGGGACGGCGGCTTCGGCTATGACCCTTTGTTTATATGCGACGCCGGCTGTTATGCGGAAATGACGCCCGAGGAAAAGGACAGGGTAAGCCACAGGGGAAATGCCCTTAGAGCCTTTAAAGAAGAATTAAAAAAATATATTTAAACGGAGAAATGCAATGTTAAACAGCAGACAGCGAGCGCAGCTTCGCGGACTCGCCAACTCACTTGAAACAATTTTTCAGATAGGAAAGGGAGGCGTTACGGTAAATACCGTAAAGCAGGTTGACGACGCGCTTGAGGCAAGGGAGCTTATAAAGCTGCGGACGCTTGAGACAAGCCCTGTTTCTTCAAGAGAGGCGGCGGAGCTGATTGCCGAAAAAACAGGCTCCGATGTGGTGCAGGTAATAGGCTCACGCTTTGTGCTTTACAGGGAAAGCCTTAACAACAAGCAAATAAAGCTGGTGAAGTAATGGGATATACCGCTTTATTCGGCGGAACCTTCAATCCGCCGCATATCGGCCACCTAAAAATGCTTGAAGCGCTTGAAAAACGGGAAGAAATTGACGAAATATGGCTTATGCCCGACAGGATACCGCCGCATAAGGTCTGCGATTTTCTCGCAAGCAACGAGGACCGCATAAATATGTGCAGACTGCTTATTTCGCCCCTTAAAAAAACCAAGCTTTGCCTTGCAGAGTTTGAAAGAACGGGGAAAAGCTACAGCTACGATACAGTAACGCTTTTAAAGCAGAAGTACCCCGAGCGCAGCTTCACATTTGTCTGCGGCGGAGATATGTTAATATCGTTCGATAAATGGTATAAATTCGAGGAGCTTTTAAAGGCGGTGCCTTTTACCGTGTTCAGGCGAACCGAAACCGATAAGGACGGATTTGACGCGGCGGTTTTAAAATACGGCGAAATGGGTATGAAAATAACCGTCTGCGATGACGATGTGCCTGCCGTTTCGTCGTCATATATAAGAAATAATATAGAAAAATCGAAAGACCTTTTGCCCGAAAGGGTTTATGAATATATAGTTGACGGGAGGATTTACGGTGGAAAATAAAACAGATTATGACGCGCTTTTGGCGATACTGAAAAAACGCCTTAACGAAAAACGGTATTATCATTCGCTGTGCGTGGCAGACGAAGCGAAGCGTTTGGCGGTAAAGTACGGCGCCGATCCCGAAAAAGCTTATCTTGCGGGACTTCTGCACGATATTACAAAAAACGCTCCCGATGAAGAACACTTGAAAATATTTAAGGATTTTGGTATAATTCTATCCGATGTTGAAAAAAACGCGAAAAAGCTGTGGCACGCTATGTCGGGCGCCGCTTATGTCGAGCATATTTTGGGTATAAACGATTCCGAAATCATAGACGCGATACGCTACCATACAACGGCAAAGGCAGATATGTCACTGCTTGCGAAAATTCTTTATCTTGCGGATTTTACATCGGCAGACCGTGATTACGAGGATGTTGATGTAATACGCGAATATGTTGATATTTCGCTCGAAAAGGCTTTTATATACGCTTTGCAGTATTCAATAAAGGATTTAGTGGATTTGCAGAAAGCCGTTCATACAGACACTGTTGCCGCATATAATCAGGCGGTGCTTTAGAAAGGGAAACACAAGATGGAAGCTTTTGAAATTTTAAAAATTGCGGCAAATGCGCTTAACGAAAAGAAAGCACGTCAGCTAAATGCTGTTAAGGTGTCTGACCTGACTGTGCTTGCGGATTACTTTTTAATGTGTACCGCAACAAGTTCTACGCATGTTAGGGCGCTTGCCGACGAGGCCGAGGAAAAGCTCAGCGAGGCGGGAGCCACCGTTCATCATATTGAAGGAAAAACAACAGGTTGGATAGTGCTTGATTACGGTACGGTTATAATTCATATTTTCAGCCGCGACCAGCGTGAGTTTTACGACCTTGATAAAATGTGGAGCGACGGCGAACAGATAGATTTAAGCGAAGTGCTTACAGAATCCGAGGGGGATTAACAATGGCAAAAGATTATAATTACGCGCAAATTGAAAAAAAGTGGCAGGATATATGGGACGAAAAGCAGACCTTTGCCGCAAAGGACGATTATTCGCTTCCGAAATTTTACGGACTTGTAGAGTTCCCGTATCCTTCGGGTCAGGGACTTCATGTGGGACATCCCCGTTCTTATACGGCGATAGACATTGTCTGCCGCAAAAAGAGACTTGAGGGCTATAATGTCCTTTATCCTATGGGTTGGGACGCCTTCGGTCTGCCTACCGAAAATTTTGCTATAAAGAACCATATTCATCCGGCAGAGGTTACAAAAAACAACATTGCCAATTTTAAAAGACAGCTTAAATCGTTGGGCTTTTCCTTTGACTGGAGCAGGGAAATAAACACCACCGACCCGTCTTATTATAAGTGGACGCAGTGGATATTCCTTCAGCTTTACAAAAAGGGTCTTGCTTACAAGAAAAAGATGTCGGTAAACTGGTGTACGTCATGTAAGTGCGTGCTTGCAAACGAAGAGGTTGTAAACGGCCATTGCGAGCGCTGCGGCAGTGAGGTTGTTCACAAGGAAAAAAGCCAGTGGATGCTTAAAATAACAGACTATGCCGAAAAGCTGCTTGACGGTCTTAACGATGTGGACTTTATCGAGAGAGTTAAGACCCAACAGCGCAACTGGATAGGAAAGTCCTACGGCACGCAGGTCAAGTTCTCAACCAACATAGGCGATACCTTTGAGGTTTTCACCACCCGTGCGGATACGCTTTTCGGCGTTACCTATATGGTTATGTCGCCCGAGCATCCGTTGCTTACAAAGTGGGCGGATAAAATTGAAAATATGGACGAGGTCTTGGCTTATAAGCAGGAAGCCGCCAAAAAGTCCGACTTTGAGCGTACCGAGCTTGCAAAGGATAAGACCGGCGTAAGGCTTGCGGGCGTTACGGCGATAAACCCCGTAAACGGTAAGGAGGTTCCGATATTTATTTCGGATTATGTTCTTATCTCCTACGGTACGGGCGCTATTATGGCGGTTCCCGCGCACGATACCCGTGACTGGGAATTCGCAAAGAAATTCGGATTGCCTATAATAGAGGTAGTTTCGGGCGGCGAGGATGTACAGAAGGCTCCCTATACCGAATGTGCAACCGGTAAGCTTGTAAATTCAGGCTTCCTTGACGGTATGAGCGTTGAGGACGCTAAAAAAGCAATTCAAGAATGGCTTAAGGAAAAGAACCTCGGCGAGGTTAAGACAAATTATAAGCTCCGTGACTGGGTATTCTCCCGTCAGCGCTATTGGGGCGAGCCGATTCCGATAGTTCACTGCGATAAGTGCGGCTATGTTCCCGTACCCGAAAGCGAGCTTCCGCTCGTTCTTCCGAATGTGGATTCCTATGAGCCTACCGATAACGGCGAATCTCCTCTCGCAAAAATGACCGACTGGGTAAACACAACCTGTCCGCATTGCGGCGGTCCCGCTCACCGCGAGACCGATACAATGCCCCAGTGGGCGGGTTCTTCGTGGTATTTCCTCCGCTATTGCGATCCGCACAACGATAAGGAGCTTGCGTCAAAGGAAGCCCTTAAATACTGGACTCCCGTTGATTGGTATAACGGCGGTATGGAACATGTAACGCTTCATTTGCTGTATTCCCGCTTCTGGGCAAAATTCTTGTATGACCTTGGCATTCTGCACTGCAAGGAACCGTATTTGAAGCGTACCGCGCATGGCATGATCTTAGGGGAAGATGGGCAAAAAATGTCCAAGTCCCGCGGCAATGTCATCAATCCGGACGAGATTATCTCGCAGTACGGCGCAGATACGCTCAGATTGTATGAAATGTTTATCGGTGACTTTGAAAAAGCCGCGCCGTGGTCGCAATCCAGCATCAAAGGCTGCAAACGGTTTATCGATCGCGTAGCCGCCATGACCGATCTGGTCAAGGGCAACGGTGTTTCCCCAAAGTTGGAAGTTTCCTTCCACAAGACCATCAAAAAGGTATCCGAGGACATTATGGCAATGAAATTCAACACTGCGATCGCGGCGTTGATGACGTTGACCAATGAGATTTATGAAAACGGATCCCTCACCCGTGAGGAATTTGAAATCTTCTTGAAACTGCTCTGCCCGTTTGCACCGCACATCACCGAGGAGATCTTCCAAAGCCTCGGCAACACAACGCTGCTCTCGCTTTCCCCGTGGCCGACTTACGACGAAAGTAAGACTGTCGATGCTTGCGTGGAAATCGTTATGCAGATCAACGGCAAGCTCCGCGGCACCTTGACCATCG
This sequence comes from Ruminococcaceae bacterium UBA6842, assembly GCA_002451855.1. GTDB lineage: Bacteria > Bacillota > Clostridia > Oscillospirales > Acutalibacteraceae > UBA737. Next base: position 19,435 of record DKDS01000014.1, read on the forward strand.
CAAAAGACGCAGACAAAGATACCGTGTTACAAGCAGTCAGGGCAGACG
>DKDS01000110.1 GCA_002451855.1 Ruminococcaceae bacterium UBA6842
CTTCAGCAGGACGCGAACGGTGTCAGTGGGCTGTGCGCCGTTGGCGATCCACTGCTTTGCCTTGTCTGCGTCGATCTTCACATCAGCGGGAGTCTTGAGCAGATCATAAGTGCCGATCTCCTCGATGAATCTGCCGTCGCGGGGATACTTTGAATCCGCAACAACAACACGGTAGAAAGGTGCCTTCTTTGCGCCCATACGGCGAAGTCTGATTTTTACTGCCACTGTAACACACCTCCATAAAAAATATATATTTTTAAAAGAATTACTCTTAAAAACCTAAATTACCCGGACCGCCCGGCATTTTCATACCGCGCATCATTTTACGTTTGCCGCCCTTTGTGTTCATCTGCCTGAACATTTTTCTCATTTGTTCATACTGATTGAGAAGCTTGTTTACATCCTCAACCTTCATACCGGAGCCTGCCGCGATACGGCGCTTTCTTGAAGCGTTTATAATATCCGGCTTTTCCCGTTCCTTTGCGGTCATTGATTTTATGATAGCTTCAATCCTCAGCATCTGACGATCGTCTATATCGACATCCCTTAATTGCTTATCCATACCCGGAAGCATTGAAAGGATGCTTTTAAGCGAACCCATCTTTTTAATCTGCTGAAACTGCGCAAGCAAATCATTCATATCAAATTTATTTTCCTTGAGCTTGCGTGCCGCTTCCTCGGCCTTTTTCTGATCAATTTCGCTTTCTACCCGTTCGATAAGCGACAGTACATCGCCCATTCCGAGTATTCTTGACGCCATACGGTCGGGATGAAACTCATCAAGCTCATCAAGCTTCTCGCCCACGCCGACAAACATTATCGGCTTGCCTGTTACCGCCCTTACAGAAAGCGCGGCACCGCCTCTTGTATCGCCGTCAAGCTTGGTTAAAATAACACCGTCTATCTCAAGTATATCGTTAAACGCCTTTGCAATGTTTACGGCGTCCTGACCTACCATTGAATCGATTACGAGCAGTATATCGTTGACCTCGATTGTTTCGGTTATACGCCGAAGCTCATCCATAAGCGCCTCGTCTATATGAAGACGGCCCGCGGTGTCGAGTATTACAAAATCATATCCGTAATCCCTCGCTTTATCTACCGCTTTTTTTGCGATTATTTCGGGCTTTTCCGTTCCCATTTCGAAAACGGGCGTATCAACTGCTTTGCCTACTACCTTTAACTGCTCGATAGCGGCAGGGCGGTATATATCGCACGCAACAAGCAGCGGTCTGTGCCCCTGCGCCTTTAAATACTTGGCAAGCTTTGCGGAATGGGTGGTTTTACCCGAACCCTGAAGACCGCACATCATAATAACCGTCGGTATTTTGTTTGAGGTTTTAAGCCTTGCCTGTTCACTGCCCATAAGAGCAGTAAGCTCTTCCTTAACTATCTTAACAACCATTTGCGGAGCGGTAAGGCTTTCCATAACATTTGCGCCTATACACTTCTCGGTAACGGTGTTCGTAAAGTCCTTTGCGACCTTGTAGTTTACATCCGCTTCAAGCAACGCCAACCGCACCTCGCGCATTGCGGTCTTAACATCGGATTCGCTGAGCTTTCCTTTGGAGCGCAGGCGTTTAAACACACCCGAAAGCTTATCCGAGAGATTATCAAACGCCATATCTACAACTCCTCTATAATATCGGTAATTTCATTTGTGACGGAATTATCCCCGTCCTTAAGGCGTGAGGACAGCTCCTTTAAGCGACTGAACCGCTCGCAGTACCGACACTTTTCCTCAAGTGAAACAAGCGTCTGCTCCGCCCGTTTTATCAGGTCACGCACGCCCTGCCTTGTAATACCCTCATTTTCGGCTATTTCGGCAAGCGACAGGTCATCGTTATAATAATAATCCGTAAGCTCACGCTGCTTATCGCTGAGAAAAGCACCGTAAACATCAAGCAAAGCGGAAATATGCAAATTTTTACCCATACAGCCACCTCACTGTAAAGTCATAAGCTTTACAGTTGACCATTATAGCATAGCCGTATTCTTTTGTCAAGCTTTTTTATTTACATAAAACGGCTTGTGTGATATAATCATATTAAATAACGGGAGGGTAAATTATGACTGATTCGGAGCTTATAAATATTGCTGTTTCGGCAATGAAAAACGCCTATGCGCCCTATTCGGGCTTTAAGGTCGGTGCGGCACTGCTTTCGGCGGACGGACAGTGCTTTACGGGCTGTAATATTGAAAACGCCTCCTACCCTGCCGGAATCTGTGCGGAGCGTGCCGCTCTTTCCTGCGCCGTAAGCGGCGGGGCAAAAAAATTTGTGAAAATAGCGATAGTAGGCGGTATAAACGGCGTCTTAACCGATTTTTGCACACCGTGCGGAATTTGCAGGCAGGCGCTTGCGGAATTCTGCGATAAGAATTTTGAAATCATCACCTACAACGGCAGCCGAACGGAAGCACATACATTAGGCGAATTACTGCCGTTAAGCTTTGTGAGAGACAATTTATGCGAATGACCGATATAATAGAAAAAAAGCGCGACAGGAAAGAGCTTACGGACGGCGAAATTGAATTTTTCGTTTCGGGCGTGACCGACAAAAGCATACCCGATTATCAGATTTCCGCACTGCTTATGGCAATATTATTAAACGGAATGAGCAAGAGGGAAACGCTGTCCCTTACCCTTTCTATGGCAAAAAGCGGAGATATGCTCGACCTTTCGCCCCTCACCCACACGGCGGATAAGCACAGCACCGGCGGCGTAGGCGATAAGACCACGCTCATAGCAGCACCTTTGGCGGCAGCGCTCGGATGTACGGTGGCGAAGATGTCGGGCAGAGGGCTTGGCTTTACGGGCGGCACGGTTGATAAATTAGAGGCTGTAACAGGCTATAAAACCTCGCTCAATATATCTTCATTCAAAGAAAATGCCGCAAAATACGGTATGTGCGTTGTAGGGCAAAGCGGCAATTTTGCACCTGCGGACAAACGCCTTTACGCCATACGTGATGTTACGGCAACCGTGAACAGCATACCTCTGATAGCTTCAAGCATTATGAGCAAAAAGCTTGCCGCGGGGGCTGAAACAATAGTGCTTGATGTAAAATGCGGAAGCGGCGCTTTTATGAAAACGCCCGAGGACGCCGAGGCTCTCGCCAGTGAAATGGTGGAAATCGGAAAAGGCGCGGGTCGTAACACAAGCGCCTTAATAACGGATATGGATATACCTCTCGGCTTTGCTGTCGGCAATGCGCTTGAGGTTAAAGAGGCGGTAAGCGTGCTTTGCGGAAACGGTCCCGACGACCTTACAGAGTTGTGCATAGCGCTTGCGGCACAGATGTATTCACAAAGCTTTAAAAAGAGTGAAGCCGAGAGTATTGAGGCGGCAAAAGCGGCGCTTAAAAACGGCAGCGCATTTGAAATATTTAAAAATGCGGTATCCGCACAGGGCGGAGACGAAAAGCTGCTTACGGGCGAGCACAGCTTTACCGCTCCCGACGGTTCTAAGGAAGTTTTCGCTCATGAAAGCGGCTATATCACGCATATGGACAGCGAACTTATAGGTAAAGCAGCGGTAATCTCGGGTGCGGGCAGAGAAACGCTTGATGACAAAATAGACCCGTCCGCCGGAATTGTGCTTGACAAAAAATACGGTGATTATGTAAACCGCGGTGACAGAATAGCGACCGTTTACGGCAAAAAAGAAAGGCTTAACGAAGCGGCAGCAGAGCTTTTGACAGCTTACCGTTTCGGAAACGAAAAACCGCCGAAACGCCCGATTATTTATAAAACGGTAGGCAATAAGGAATAGGTGATAATTATGCCCCTTTGCAAAAAAACGGAATATATTAAGGAACCGACGCCGCTCCAGTGCGGTCAGGCGGTGCTTGCAATGCTTTCGGGCGAAAATGTGGATGAAATAATAAGGCTTACAGGCACAGAACGCGAAACCACGCTTAAGGATATGTTCAAGGCTCTTGACGCTCTCGGCATAAAATACGAAACGGAGCGAAAAGAGGTGTCAGGCAAAGCGGAGCTGCCGAAAATTTGCATATTAAGCCTTGAAACGCCGAGATGCTGGCACTGGTCTTTGTACAGAGACGGAATTTTTTATGACCCCGAGCACGGAGTGCTTGACGATTTTCCGCAATCGGCACGAAAATACTACTGGCGGATAGTTGAAAACTAAGGTTACTTGTGGTAACATAAAGAAAACGAAAAACAGAAAGGACTGCAAAAAATGAATATAACAAAGGATATTAAATACATAGGCGTAAACGACCGCGAAATAGATTTATTTGAGGGACAATACGATGTACCGAACGGTATGGCTTATAATTCATATGTAATTATTGATGAAAAGATTGCGGTTATGGATACCGTAGACCGCAATTTCGGCGAGGAGTGGCTTGCCAATTTGAAAGAAGCCTTAAACGGCAGAAAGCCCGATTACCTTGTAGTACAGCATATGGAGCCCGACCATTCGGCAAATATTGAAAAATTCCTTGAGGCTTATCCCGAAACGGCGGTAGTCGGCAATGTGAAAACCTTTGCTATGATAGACGCCTTTTTCGGTCCCGGACTTTGCAAAAACACAGTTACCGTAAAGGACGGAGAAACCCTTTCCCTCGGTTCTCACTCACTTACCTTTGTGTTGGCTCCTATGGTTCACTGGCCCGAGGTAATGGTTACATACGACAACAAGGACAAGGTTCTTTTCTCTGCCGACGCATTCGGTAAATTCGGAGTGCTTGACGCGGACGAGGATTGGGCTTGCGAAGCAAGGCGTTATTATTTCGGAATAGTGGGGAAATACGGCGTACAGGCGCAGGCTTTGCTTAAAAAGGCGGCGGCGCTTGACATATCCGTAATTTGCCCCCTGCACGGTCCGATACTTAACGAAAATCTCGGCTACTACTTAAATCTTTACAATATCTGGTCCTCTTACGGCGTTGAGAGCGAGGGCGTGCTTGTATGCTATACCTCTGTATACGGCAACACAAAAGCCGCCGCGGAGCTTCTTTGCAAGGAGCTTACCGACGCCGGCTGTGAAAAGGTTGTGCTTAACGACCTTGCGCGCTGTGATATGGCTGAAGCCGTTGAGGACGCGTTCCGCTACGGCAAGCTGGTGCTTGCCACAACCACCTATAACGGAGAAATCTTCCCGTTTATGCGTGAGTTTATAGAGCATTTAACCGAGCGTAATTATCAAAACCGCACCGTTGGATTTATTGAAAACGGTTCGTGGGCGCCCACTGCCGCAAGAGTAATGAAAGGTATGTTTGAAAAATCCAAAAACATTTCCTATCTTGATACTGTCGTTACCGTAAAATCGGCGCTTACCGATGCTAACCGTGAAAGCATTAAGCAAATGGCAAAAGAATTGTGCAAATAAGGTCTTACAGTCAAAACCACCGGTTCAACCGGTGGTTTGCTCCACCCCTATAAGGGGTGATTACCGGCTTGACCCCTAAAAGGGGTTTCGAAAATTTAGCACCGCATTATATTCTCCGGCAACCGCTCACGTGCGGTTGTCTTTTTTTGCCTACTTTTTCCTGTCACACGTAAACGGGTCAGTAAATTCTTTTATACTAATTTGGTCTGCTGCATAATCTTCTCCTAACTGATTCCTTATGTATTCCGCTATAACTTTTTTATTTTGACCGACTGTATCTACATAACTGACGCACACCCGCATAGCGGGTGGTTCTTCGTTTCGGACGTCCCGTCCTCAACCGGCTAAAGCCATAATATAAAAAATCACCGGTAAGTTCTCCGGTGATTTTTTTATAAACAGTATTATTTTATATTAAGCTTAATCGAAGAAAAATAAGCCTTTCTTGAAAACGGTTCTATGAAGTCAAACCCTGTATAAGAATCGGAGAAACCACTGTTTTTACAATCTACCATACAGTTTTGCGGTTCAAGACAAATATATCTGTCCGCATTGCCGTTGTAAAACAGCCGCCACCCGAATTTTGAATCGTTTTCGTATACTATACTTGCATTGTACGCAGTATCGGTAATGATAATTTTACCGCTTTTGCTTGCTTTATAGTGCAAGCTTATTTTTTCACTGCAAGGCTTAAACTTACCCGAACTTAAAAGTCTGTTGACCCTGCTGTCCCTTATGATTTTGCCGGTTGGTAAATAGGTTTTACTGTCTCTTTCAATTTCGTCTCCGACTTCGGCCGAAACAAATATATTATTTGGATCGGAACATTTTAAAAACGGTATGTTAAAGGTTGTATGAAATCCTAACATAACCGGCATATTAAGGCTTGAATTATTAATTATTTCCGTAGTAATCAAAAGTCCGTTTTCCACAAGAACATATTTAAGAACAATCGAGTATCTATGCGGAAAACCAATTCTTTCACGGGTTGACGAATAAATGCATACAGCGCTGTTTTCGGTCTTTTCGCTTAGTATGAATTTCTTTTTATGAAGTTCGCCGTGAAGATGGCTGCCGGTTTCAGGCTCGTTTATAGGGAAAGTATACTCCCTGCCCTCAAATATAAATTTCCCTCCCGATATTCGGTTAACTGGAAACAAAATAGGCATACCGTACAAAAACGGATTGTCAATACCGACAAAATAATTCGGCTGACGGAGAATATCCGCACCGAAAGCCTTGTTTTCAAGACAAATACAATTAGCTCCGTCACTCAAATTTATAAGCGCGCGGTATTCTCCGTTGTTTATCTCCGTTATTTCTCTGAATTCAGACATTTCATTACTCCGCGATTCTGTGAAAAGCATAGATTGCAAAATCGTTCGGATCAAGCTTTTCCGCTTTTCTTATGCAGATTTCAGCCTCGCTGTACTTTTCTTCGCCGTAAAGCGCAAACGCCTTAAGGGTATACCCTGCAAGTAAATTGTGCTTTTCAATATCAAGCTCAAACGGCATGGGACTGGGCGAACCGACGCCGTAATATGTCCGCATATCCTTATTGTCAATAAGGCTTTGAGCCGTACTAAGCATTTCGTCAAGCACCTGCTTTGCCTCGTCTTCCCTGCCGAGCTCTTTCAAAGCCAATGCCCTGAACAGCGAAATTTCAGAAACCGCCGCCTTGTACTCGGCCGCCTTTTCGAGTGCTTCGGTACGCTTATCGCCCGTGTAAAGCTTGCTTAAATAATAGTAAATATGCGCCTCTTGGTTAAAGAAGGTCTTAGCCTCACCGTAGGACTTAGGCATATTTATACCGTTAATATATATCTGCTCCGCCTTTTCGGTATTGCCCTTATTAGCAAGCTCATTGCCGTAAAGC
>DKDS01000021.1 GCA_002451855.1 Ruminococcaceae bacterium UBA6842
GAAGCCGTCGAAGAAGTTGATGAACGGAACTCTGCCCTCGATAGAAGCCAAGTGAGCCACCGGAGCCAAATCCATAACCTCCTGCGGATTGGTCTCAGCGAGCATTGCAAAGCCTGTCTGACGGCATGCGTAAACATCGGAATGGTCGCCGAAGATGTTAAGTGCGTGACTGGCTACGCAGCGCGCAGATACATGGAAAACGCAGGGGAGTAATTCACCCGCTATTTTGTACATATTCGGGATCATAAGTAAAAGTCCCTGTGAAGCGGTAAAGGTGGTTGTGAGCGCACCGGCTGCCAAAGAGCCGTGTACAGTACCTGCCGCGCCTGCTTCGGACTGCATTTCGGCAACATTTACAGTTGTTCCGAAAATGTTTTTAAGTCCCTGTGCCGACCACTGATCAACATAGTCAGCCATAGGACTGGACGGTGTAATCGGATAAATTCCGGCTACCTCGGTAAATGCGTATGCAACATGTGCCGCGGCATTATTACCGTCCATGGTCTTGAATTTTCTGGCCATTGAAAATTCCTCCTGTAATAAAATTAATGAGACGCTATCCTAACTCATATAATATGCCTCATACAATTAATATAATAACACTTTTCCGCTCCGGTGTAAATAGTAATTTTTCCCCGCCCGCGAAAAAAATTTAAAAAAAATGCTTGACAAATGAAACACACGGTGCTATAATGACTAAGCTGTCAGAAAGACAGGCAATAAAAGTTGGTGTTGATTGCGGCGAGGGTCCACCCGTTCCCATACCGAACACGGAAGTTAAGCTCGCTTGCGCTGAAGATACTCGGCGGGAAGCTGCCCGGAAAAATAAGTAGATGCCAACATACGAAACCGTACATTATGTACGGTTTTTTTGTTTTTACGTTTATACCAATCGCACCCCGTCGGACATTGCCGACGGGGTGCGATTTTTAAATGAAATTATTCTAATTAATCAAGAAAATCCTCATTAAGAGTTACGCCGAATTCCTTTGCGATAGCGCGGAGGTTATCGTCGGTAATGGTCTGGCGTATTCCCTTTCCGCAGGAAAGAGCCTTAACATATATTTCGGCGGCCTTTTCAATCGTGTGCATAAGACCGAAGGTTATATCAAAGTCGGGACCCGAAACAAAGAGACCGTGATGCGCCCATACAGCGGCGTCATATTTTTTCATAAGCTCGCTTGTGGCAAGCGCTATATCCGCGCCGCCCGGAACCATCCACGGAACAACGCCTACGCCGCCCGGGAATACAACGGGACACTCGGTAGCGCTGGTCCAAAGCGCCTTTGTGAAATCCTTATCGGTAAGGGGAAGCACAAAGGTCATAGCGATTATATTTGCCGGATGCGCGTGATATATAACACGGTATTCGCCGTTCGTAGCCGCTTTTCTTACGCTGTGGTTCATAAAATGGCTCGGGAATTCGCTTGTGGGTCTGCCGCCCTTGCAAAGTCCCCAAACTATACGGTAGCTGTCGCCCGCTTCGTTTATTTCAACAATGCAGATATTATCCTGCGGAGCCAAAATAACATTGCGGAAGAACTTGCCCGAACCCGTAGCGATAAAGTATTCACCCTTTAAGTTATCCGCCTTAACACCCATATTAACCCAGGGCTTATCCTCTTTAAAATAAGGACGGCACTGCTCAACCTCCTCGGGGCGCATACGGTAGGTCAGGTTGCCGCCGTTTCTCTCGTGCCAGCCCTGTTCCCAACCGTCGTTGCACATACGGATATAATCCTTAATTACTGCGATATCAAGTATACCCATTGAAATTAACCTCTTTTACTTAAAACTTCTGTTTCGTATTTCTTGATTTCCTCGAACCATTCGGGTCCCGCGGTTACGCCGCACTGACGGCAGTACTCTTCCCAAACATCGGCAAACGGGAGCATTTTAGCCTCCTCCTGCTTTACCATAAGCTCGGTGAAGCGGCTTTCGTCCTGAAGCCTTTTAAGCTCCTCGTTCGGCAGGCACATAGCATTTAAAAGCGCCTTTTGCCAGCTACGGAAGCCGACTGTCCATGCGGAAATACGGTTTATGCTTGCGTCAAAGAAGTCAAGCGCCATATAAACTCTGTCAAGCGCGTTGTTGCGTACAACTTCCTTTGCCATCTCTTTGGTCTCATCCTCAAAAAGCACAACATGGTCGGAATCCCAGCGAACGCCTCTTGTAATGTGGAGCGCAAGCTCGGGGAAGAAGCAGAGAAGAGCCGGTATTTTATCCGAAACGAATTCCTGCGGATGATAATGTCCGTTATCCATAAGCGGCAGACAGCCGGGGTGTGTAGCCACAAAGCTTAAGGTAAACTCGGCGCTTCCGGCGGTAAAGGACTCAACGCCTATACCGAACACCTTTGACTCAACGCACGGCTTTACCATTGCGGGATCGTGCGGCTCGGCAAGTATTTCCTCATAGGCTTCCTTATATCTCATTCTCGGACCCATTCTGTCCGCCGGAATGTCCTTAAATCCGTCGCCTGTCCAAATATTCATAACGCAGGGAATACCTGTTTCCTCGGCAAAATACTGCGAAATTCTGATACACGCCTTGCCGTGGTTTATCCAGAAGCGGCGCACCTCTTCATCGGGGCTTGAAAGCGTAAGACCGTTCTTTACCATGGGGTGTGAAAAGAAGGTGGGGTTAAAATCTATTCCCATATTTCTTTCCTTGGCGTATTCAACCCATTTCTTAAAGTGCTTCGGCTCAAGCTTATCACGGTCCGCAAACTCGCCGTCCTCAAAAATCGCGTAGCTTGCGTGAAGATTAAGCTTTTTCTTACCCGGACACAGCGACATAGCCTTGTCCATATCCTGCATAAGCTGTTCGGGTGTGGTTGCCTTGCCGGGATAGTTTCCGGTTGTAAGGATACCGCCCGAAAGAGCGTCCTTGCTGTCAAAGCCGCCTACATCGTCGCCCTGCCAGCAATGAAGCGAAACAGGAACGGTTTTAAGCTTTGCTATTGCCGCGTCGGTGTCTATTCCGTATTCGGCGTAGCGTTTTTTTGCTTCCTCGTATCTTGACATATGTAAACCTCCGTATATTATTATTCATCCTGATTATATAACAGCGAAATAAAAAAAATAAGGACATTACTTTATAAAAACAATGTCCTTATTTAAGCTGACGGTACGCTTTGGGGCTCATACCGTATTTTTCGGTGAAAATTCTGTAAAAATAGCTTGTGTTTTCATAGCCCACCATAACGATTATATCGCCTACGGACAGCGCCGTGCTTTTAAGCAGGGTTGCCGCCTTTGTAAGCCGTTTTTCCATTAAATGCTCCTTAAAGGTCTTGCCCGTTGTATCCTTTACAGTACTGCTGACATACGCCGCCGAAACATTACAGCGCTTTGCCACATTGTTAAGGCTTGCGCTCGGATAATTTTGCTCTATTTCGGTCATGGCCGCCATAACCACCGTGTCCGCGACGGTGTCGGCCTCGCCCGCTATGAGCCTGTCGGTAAGACCCAAGAGCTGTAAAAACAAAAGCCCCATTGTTATCTGATTTATATTCCGCCTGTTCGGCTGACGGTTTACAACACTCCAAATAAGATTTTCCATAAGGTTCTGAACGGGCAAAACATCCGAAACATTGAAATGCATATAGCTTATTTCGTGTCCCTTACCCGTAAGACCCGAAAATAAAAACTGGCTTATTTTATTGTCCGACCCTATCATTTCAATGGCGGTATTGAAAAACTGCGGCAGAACGATAAGGTTTATGGCAATATCGTCTATTCCCGTAGCGTCGGTTTGGTGGCTCGCGTGCTGGTTAAGCAGGAGTATCTCGCCCTTTTTAAGCTCAATTTCCGCGGTATCGTTTATAATATGCCTTTGCGAGCCCGAGCACATATAAATTATTTCAACATAATTGTGGCTGTGCTTCGGAAAAGCTATAAACCTTGTGTTGGGACGGATAGTGAACAGCTTGCCTGCCTCAAGCAACTTTTGGCTGTCTACAAAGGACGGCATATTATCGGAATACACGCTCATATCGAGCGCGCCGCCGCCGAGGATATTTTTTTCCTCCTCGGTTATACGGGAAAGCTGTTTTAAAAGCGCGGCGTTCATCTTTTCACCTCACGGTATTTTCCTTGAAAATATTGTGCTTTTTAACTATCAGATAAAACGGTATTCCGAGGGCGTAACAAACCGCAAGCTCACCTGCTCCCACCTGAACACCCGATATAACGAAGCCCCAAAACGAGTATCCGCCCGGCAAATAGAAAAACGCCAGCTCAAGACCTATTACCACCGCGTTTACGATGACCGGCGGCAGCATTGCGAGAAGCGGCAGACCCTTAAATGTGATATTTCTGAGGGCGTATGTAAGAAGTGCGGCAATAAGCGTTGCCGCCGTGCCGAAAATCATATCCACCGCGTTAAAGGAAGCGATATTGGCTATAAAGCACCCCACCGTAACGCCGGGTATAGCCGCGGGCGTGAATATCGGGAGCAATGTAAGCACCTCGGACACACGGAACTGCACCGGTCCGTAGGCAAGCGAGAAAACATTGCTTAAAAATGT
>DKDS01000016.1:0-2706 GCA_002451855.1 Ruminococcaceae bacterium UBA6842
CATCTGGTCGCCGTCGAAGTCAGCATTGTAAGCGGTACAAACAAGCGGATGGAGCTTTAACGCTTTACCCTCGACAAGTACCGGCTCGAATGCCTGAATACCGAGTCTGTGAAGTGTAGGCGCACGGTTAAGAAGCACAGGATGCTCCTTTATTACCATTTCAAGCGCATCCCAAACCTCGTTGGAGGCACGCTCAACCATCTTTCTTGCCGACTTAATATTCGTGACAGCCTTAGTTTCAACAAGGCGTTTCATAACAAAGGGCTTAAACAGCTCAAGCGCCATTTCTTTCGGAACGCCGCACTGATACATCTTAAGCTCAGGTCCTACAACTATAACCGAACGGCCCGAATAGTCAACACGCTTACCGAGAAGGTTCTGACGGAAGCGTCCCTGCTTACCTTTAAGCATATCGGAAAGCGATTTGAGCGCACGGTTATTCGGTCCCGTTACGGGCTTGCCTCTTCTGCCGTTGTCGATAAGCGCGTCAACAGCTTCTTGGAGCATACGCTTTTCGTTGCGTACTATAATGTCCGGAGCGTGCAATTCAAGCAATCTCTTAAGACGGTTATTACGGTTGATAACCCTTCTGTAAAGGTCATTTAAGTCGCTTGTGGCAAAACGGCCGCCGTCAAGCTGAACCATAGGACGGAGATCCGGCGGAATTACCGGAATAACATCCAAAATCATCCATTCGGGACGGTTGCCCGACTGTCTGAACGCTTCAAGTACCTCAAGACGCTTTAAAAGTCTGATGCTCTTTTGACCAGAAGCATCCTCAAGCTCCTTGCGCAGCTCGTCACAGGTTTTATCGAGGTCGATTTCGCAGAGAAGCTTTTTAATAGCCTCCGCGCCCATTCCCGCCTCAAAATCGTTCTCGTACTTTTCACGCATATCGCGGTACTGCTTTTCGTTTAAAAGCTGTTTTTTCTCAAGCGGAGTAGTACCCGGATCGGTTACTATATACTGTGAGAAATAAAGTACCTGCTCAAGCGCCTTAGGAGTAATATCCAGCACAAGACCCATCCTTGACGGTATGGTCTTGAAATACCATATATGAGATACCGGAGCCGCAAGCTCAATAGAGCCCATACGCTCGCGGCGAACCTTTGCGCGTGTTACTTCAACGCCGCAGCGCTCGCAGACCTTGCCCTTATAGCGTATTCTCTTATACTTTCCGCAGTGGCATTCCCAGTCCTTCTGAGGTCCGAAAATGCGTTCGCAGAAAAGACCGCCCTGCTCCGGCTTTAATGTGCGGTAATTTATAGTCTCCGGCTTTGTTACCTCGCCATGCGACCAGCTTCTTATCTGTTCGGGAGACGCAAGTCCGATTTTTATTGATTCAAATTCAATTTCTGCCATATTTGCCCTCCGTTACTCTTCGTCGCCTAAATTATCTTCATCGGCAAACTCGCTTTCGCCGATCTCGTCTTCAATGGCGTCGCCGTTTTCATCCTCAAGCCCGAAGCCAGAAAGATCGTCGGCAACATTATCCATATTGAAGTCCATATCCTCGTCCTCCGGAATTGCCGGTGTACCGAGGCCTATATCATCGTCGTCGTCAAAGGTCTGTTTAAGGTCAATTTCCTCATTATCTTTGTCAAGAACCTTGACATCAAGACCGAGAGATTGCAATTCCTTAATAAGAACCTTGAACGATTCCGGAACGCCCGGCTTCGGAATATTCTGACCCTTAACGATAGACTCGTAGGTCTTAACACGGCCGACAACATCATCCGACTTAACGGTGAGTATTTCCTGAAGCGTATATGCGGCACCGTAAGCCTCGAGCGCCCAAACTTCCATTTCTCCGAAACGCTGACCGCCGAACTGAGCTTTACCGCCGAGCGGCTGCTGAGTTACAAGCGAGTACGGTCCGGTTGAACGGGCGTGAATCTTATCGTCAACAAGGTGATGGAGCTTCAGGTAGTACATATAGCCTACCGTTACAAGGTTATCGAACGGCTCGCCGGTGCGTCCGTCATAAAGCTGAGTTTTAGCGTCCGCGGTAAGCGGTATTCTCGAGAAATCAAGCTTAGCCGTGTTCTTATACTCGTAATCGTCAGCCTTTGTAGCCTCCTCGGCAAGACTGAAGCACTTTCTGATGTCATCCTCGTGAGCGCCGTCGAATACCGGAGTACAGATATTCCAGCCGAGCGCTCTTGCCGCATAGCCCAGATGTACTTCAAGTACCTGACCGATATTCATTCGGGAAGGAACGCCGAGCGGATTTAAAACTATATCAAGCGGAGTACCGTCGGGTAAGAACGGCATATCTTCGCTCGGGAGTATACGGGAAACAACACCCTTATTACCGTGGCGTCCCGCCATCTTATCACCGACGGAGATTTTACGCTTCTGCGCTATATAGCAGCGTACAACAACATTAACTCCGGGGCTTAATTCTGAGGAATTTTCTCTTGTAAATACCTTTACATCAACGATAGTACCGTATTCGCCGTGGGGGACGCGGAGAGATGTATCTCTTACCTCGCGCGCCTTCTCGCCGAATATCGCGCGGAGAAGTCTTTCCTCGGCGGTAAGCTCGGTTTCGCCCTTGGGAGTTACCTTACCTACAAGTATATCGCCTGCGGTAACCTCTGCGCCTATACGGATTATACCTCTTTCGTCAAGGTCTTTAAGAGCGTCCTCGCCGACATTGGGTATATCTCTTGTAATCTCTTCCGGTCCGAGCTTGGTATCTCT
>DKDS01000016.1:2837-29215 GCA_002451855.1 Ruminococcaceae bacterium UBA6842
TCCTCGTAGTTATAACCCTCCCAGGTCATAAATCCGATAAGTGCGTTTCTGCCGAGTGAAATCTCACCGTTGCTGGTTGCGGGACCGTCGGCAATAACCTCATGCTCCTCAACCTGCTGACCTACCGCAACTATCGGGCGCTGGTTTATACAGGTTCCGTGGTTGGAACGGAGGAATTTTATAAGCTTGTACTCGTCTATTTCGCCGTTTTTAGCACGGATTTTTACTGTATCGGCGCTCACATAGGTAACCTCGCCTGCACGCTTTGCCAAAACAACAACGCCCGAGTCCACTGCCGCCTTATATTCCATACCGGTAGCAACTATCGGATTTTCCGGTCTTAAAAGCGGTACTGCCTGCTTCTGCATGTTAGAGCCCATGAGCGCACGGTTGGTATCGTCGTTTTCAAGGAACGGAATCATAGCCGTCGCAACGGAAACTACCATTTTAGGCGAAACATCCATATAGTCCGCGCTTGAAGCCTCAACCTCATGGAAGCCGTCGCGGTGACGGGCGTTTACCTTTTTCTTTAAGAAATATCCGTTTTCGTCAAGCGGCTCGTTAGCCTGCGCTACGGTATACTCGTCCTCTTCGTCGGCAGTCATATAACGAACCTCGTCAAGCACTCTGCCCGTAGCCTTATCAACCTTACGGAAAGGAGTTTCGATAAAGCCGTATTTATTGATTTTCGCAAATGTAGCAAGATAAGAAATAAGTCCGATATTCGGTCCTTCAGGAGTTTCGATAGGACACATACGGCCGTAATGGGTGTAGTGAACATCTCGAACCTCGAAGGAGGCGCGGTCACGGGAAAGTCCGCCCGGACCCAATGCCGACAGACGGCGCTTATGAGTAAGCTCCGACAGCGGGTTTGTCTGATCCATAAACTGTGAAAGCGGTGAAGAACCGAAGAACTCCTTTATCGCCGCTACAACAGGACGGATATTTATAAGCGACTGCGGTGTGATATTATCGGGATCCTGAGCCTGCAGGGTCATCTTCTCACGGACAACACGCTCCATACGGGAAATACCGATACGGAACTGGTTTTGCAAAAGCTCGCCTACCGAACGGATACGGCGGTTGCCCAAATGGTCTATATCGTCAACACAGCCTACGCCGTGGGGAAGTCCCAGGAAATAGCTTACCGTGGCAAAAATATCGTCAACGGTAATATGCTTCGGGATAAGATCGTCCGCATGCTCAAGAATAGCCTCGCGAAGCTCTTCCTTGCTGTTTGTGCTTTCAAGAATTTCACGCAGAGCCGCAAAGGAAACATTCTCGTTAATTCCGAGCTCGTCAAGCTCTGCCAGCTCATCGGGTGTAAAGTCGGTAAAGTCGGCAAGCCTTACCATACCGTTTGAAAGAACTTTTACCTCTGTTACATTGCCCTCGTTATCCATAACATTGATATAGGCTTCCGAAACACCCTTTCTCTCGATGGTTTCCGCAAGCTCGCGGGTAACAGAGGTGTCCCCGTCGGCTATTATCTCGCCGGTCATCGGGTCCGCAACAGGGCGTGACAAAACCGCACCCTTTATACGGGCGCCTATGGCTAACTTTTTATTATATTTATAGCGTCCCACACGGGAAATATCATAACGGTGGGGATCAAAGAAAAGCTGTTCAAGATACGCCTTTGCGCCTTCAATCGTTACAGGCTCGCTCGGGCGGAGCTTTTTATATACCTCAACAAGCGCCTCTTCAACCGTTTTTGTATCGTCCGCCTCGATAGTGGCGGCAAATCTTTCATCGTCGCCGAAAAGGGCTCTCAGCTGTTCGTTTGTGCCGATACCAAGTGCGCGCATAAACGTCGTTATCGGCAGCTTGCGGTTTTTATCGATACGGACATAGAGAACATCGCTCGGAGCGGTTTCATATTCAAGCCATGCGCCGCGGTTCGGAATAATGGTTGAGGAATAAAGCTTTTTGCCGGTTTTTTCGTCAATCTTTTCGGCATAGTAAACGCCGGGGGAACGAACGAGCTGCGAAACTATGGCACGCTCCGCTCCGTTAATTACAAAGGTTCCGGATTCGGTCATCAACGGGAAATCGCCCATTGATACCTCGCTTTCCTTGATTTCGTCCTTTTCAACATTGACAAGCCGTGCGGTAACGCGAAGCGGCGCGGCGTATGTTGTATCTCTCGCCTTGCACTCCGTTACATCATACTTAGGTGTTTCGTCAAGGTGATAATCAACAAAGGTAAGCTGAAGATTTCCGCTGTAATCCGTGATAGCGGACATATCCCTGAATACTTCCTTAAGTCCTTCCTCGATAAACCATTTATACGAATCCTTCTGAATTTCGATAAGATTAGGCATATCGATGACTTCGTTGATTTTCGAAAAGGTCATTCGAGTGTTTTTACCCAACCGGACGGGTTTAACCATTGAAGTTGGCTCCATAGGCTTGCAATCACTCCTCTAAATATTTTACGGTAAACCGTAAGTGCTGCATATATGATGAATAAGGAGCGCCGAACAACCGCCGAAAACAGGCTTCACGGCAAAATAGGCGCACAATCCCCCATCATTAGTAATTCATTATTATAAAACAAAAGCCGTAATTAGTCAAGCGGAATTTACAATTTTTTTCAATTCTGTCTCTTTTACAAACAAAAAAACCGCCTTTCGGCGGTTTTTTGCTCGTTTTCTTTATTAATAAGCCTTGCCCCAGTAAAGCATATGCTTTGCTTTTTTACTGCAGCAAACGCATTTTCCGTCGATTTCCTCCTGCTCAAACGGGATACAGCGTGAGGTTACTCCGGCATATTCCTTAAGCTTATCCTCGCACTCACGGTCGCCGCACCACATAGCCTTTATAAATCCGGGCTTGTTGTCGGCAATTTCCTTCATCTCGTCAAGCGTGTGCGCAGCAAAGGTCATATTTGCTCTGCGCTCAAGCGCTTTGTTATAAAGACCGTCACGAACGGCTTTAAGCAGCTCGGGAATTTTGCTTTCAAGCTCGTCAAGCGATACGGTTATTTTTTCACCGTTGTCACGGCGTACCACAACACAGCTGTTGTTTTCTATATCCTTAGGACCGAGCTCAATTCTGAGCGGAACGCCCTTCATTTCATATTCGGCAAATTTCCAGCCGGGCGTCTGCTCGGAGGTGTCAATCTTAGCGCGGCATATCTTTTTAAGCCTGTCATAAACCTCGTTCGCCTTTTCAAGCACTCCATCTTTGTGCATAGCAATCGGAACAAGTACAGCCTGAATGGGCGCTATTGCCGGCGGAAGTACAAGACCGTTATCGTCGCCGTGGGTCATTATTATAGCGCCGATAAGACGGGTTGAGCTTCCCCAAGAGGTCTCAAACGGAGTAACGGGATTGTTGTTTTTATCCGTATACACAATATCAAACGCTTTGGCAAAACCGTCCCCGAAGTAATGGGAGGTGCCGCTCTGCAGCGCTTTTCCGTCATGCATAAGCGCCTCTATTGTATAGGTGCCCTCCGCTCCCGCAAAGCGCTCCTTTTCGGTTTTTTCACCCTTAACCACAGGTATCGCAAGATATTCCTCGGCAAAACGGGCGTATATGTTGAGCATTCTTACGGTTTCTTCCCTTGCCTCCTCGGCAGTGGCGTGAAGCGTATGACCTTCCTGCCACAAAAACTCACGGGAGCGCAGGAACGGACGGGTCGTTTTCTCCCACCTTACAACACTGCACCACTGATTGTAAAGCTTAGGCAGGTCGCGGTAAGAATGAACTATATCCTTAAAGTGGTCGCAGAACAAGGTTTCCGAGGTTGGTCTTACGCAAAGACGCTCTTCAAGCTCCTCATCTCCGCCGTGCGTAACCCACGCAACCTCCGGCGCAAAGCCCTCAACATGGTCCTTTTCCTTTTGAAGCAGGCTTTCGGGAATGAACATAGGCATATATACATTTTCGTGTCCCGTTTCCTTGAACATACCGTCCATTATATTCTGTATGTTTTCCCATATCGCATATCCGTACGGGCGGATTATCATACATCCCTTAACCGAAGAATATCCGATAAGGTCCGCTTTAAGCACAACATCGGTGTACCACTTTGCAAAATCCTCATCCATTGAAGTAATGGATTTTACCAATTTTTCCTTAGCCATATCGGGGAGCGCCGAGGGCGCCCTCGTCCCCACCTTTCGTTTTTTACATATAACAAAAACTATTATAAAGCATACGGAAAAATTTTGCAACATTTTTTAACGCGTAAAGCTTTAAAGAATAAAGTTTTAAAAAAATCATAAAAATATATTGACAAACGGACAAATAGAACATATTATTTGTTTAGCATTTTTAATTTTGTGGGAGGCATACTTTAGTTATGGTATTCGAAAAAATAAAAGAGATTTTGGCGGAACAGCTTGACGCCAATGCGGACGATATGACTATGGATACGAAAATAGCCGAGGATTTAAACGCGGACAGCCTTGATGTCGTTGAGCTTCTTATGTCTATCGAGGATGAGTTTGAGGTTGAAATTCCCGATGAAGAAATTGAAAATCTGAAGACCATAGGCGATGTGGTTGAATACATCCAGAATAATATGCAATAACACAGTATATAAAAAATCCGCCGCAGGAAAACTTCTGCGGCGGATTTTTTTATAATTTATTTTGTCATAAGCTCGCATACAAGAGCGCTGTGCTCCGCAGGATCCGGTACGGTCTTACCGCCTATAAGGCACGCCTCGCCGTAAAGCAGCTTGGCGTACTTCGAAAGGGTGTCCTTATCGTCCGTGTAAAGCTTTTTAAGCTTTTCGGCAATCGGATGCGAAGCGTTTATTTCAAGCACAAGCTGAGCCTTGACCTTGTTTTGCTCCGCTCCCGGCATTGAATTGAGCACCTTTTCCATTTCGAGCGAAATGCCGCCCTCGCTTGTAAGGCATACGGGGTGATTTTTAAGCTTATTGGTAAATCTCACCGCATTGACCTTGTCGCCGATGCTCTCCTTCATAGCCTCAAACATATCCTTTGCGGCTTCGTTTTCCTCGTTCAGCGCCTTCTTCTCGTCCTCGCTGTCGAGATTTAAATTCTCGTCGCATATGTTGACAAACTTTTTGCCGTCATATTCGCCCATCATCTTTACGGCAAATTCATCAACATTTTCGGTAAGGTAAAGGATTTCGTAGCCCTTATCCTTTACCGCGTCCGCCTGAGGCAGCATATCGATCTTTTCATCGGTTTCCCCGCAGGCGTAGTAGATAGTATCCTGTCCCTCTGCCATACGGCTTACATATTCTTTTAAGGTAACATATTTCTTTTCTGCCGAGGAACGGAAGATAAGCAAATCCTTAAGAGCGTCCTTATGCATACCGTAATCGTTGTATACGCC
Source organism: Ruminococcaceae bacterium UBA6842 (assembly GCA_002451855.1). Classification (GTDB taxonomy): domain Bacteria; phylum Bacillota; class Clostridia; order Oscillospirales; family Acutalibacteraceae; genus UBA737. Next base: position 8,160 of record DKDS01000016.1, read on the forward strand.
GAATTTAAGCTGTATTCCGAAAGCCTTGAAGAACTCCTCGTAAGCCTCGCGCTCGTCCTTGAGCATTTTTTCAAGCTCGGATTTAATCTTCTTTTCAAGCGTTTTTGCTATAAGCTTTAACTGCCCGTCGTGCTGTAATGTCTCACGGGAAATATTAAGCGACAAATCCTCGCTGTCCACAAGGCCCTTTACAAAGCTGAAATAATCGGGCAAAAGCTCGGCACACTTATCCATTATAAGCACGCCCTTGGAATAAAGCTGAAGTCCCTTTTCGTATTCCTTTGTGTAATAATCAAACGGCGGATGCTTAGGTATGAAAAGAAGCGCAGAATATGTTGCCTGACCCTCGGTTTTGGTATGAATTACCCTTGCGGGGTCTTCATAGTCATAAAACTTCTCCTTGTAGAAATTATTGTAATCCTCGGGCTTTATCTCGCTTTTCTGCTTTTTCCAAAGCGGTATCATACTGTTAAGCGTGCTAAGCTCGGTAACATCCTTGTATTCGGGTTCCTTTTTATCGTCCCCGTCCTCTTGCTTTACAGGTTCCTTTGTGGTGAACTCCATTTTAATCGGATGGCGTATATAATCCGAATACTTTTTAACAAGCGCGCTTATTCTGTACTGATCAAGGAACTCGTCGTAGTTCTCGTCGCCCTCGTTTTCCTTTATGTGCAGAGTAACAGTTGTTCCCACGGTTTCCTTGTCGCACGGCTCTACGGTGTAACCGTCGGCGCCGGTCGAAGACCAACGGTATGCCTTGTCCGCACCGTAAGCCTTGCTCTCAACCGTAACCTTATCGCTGACCATAAAGGCGGAATAAAAGCCTACTCCGAACTGACCTATAATATCAACATTTTCCTTTTTCTCGTTTTCCTGCTTAAAGGCAAAAGAACCCGACTTCGCTATTGTACCAAGGTTTTTGTCAAGCTCCTCCTCGGTCATACCGCAGCCGTTATCGATAACCTTAAGAGTGCGCGCGTCCTTATCAAGCTCAAGCCGTATTTCAAAGTCCTCGGGCGCAATGCCGACCGCATTATCGGTAAGAGAACGGAAATAGAGCTTATCAAGCGCATCGCTTGCGTTTGAAATCAACTCGCGCAAAAATATTTCCTTATGGGTATAGATTGAATTAATCATCATATCCATAAGCTTTTTTGATTCTGATTTAAATTGTTTTTTGCTCATTATATCACCTTTTTACTAAGTTTGACTTTAACTGACATATAGTATAAGCCTTTTTCTTCATTAATGTGTTAATTAATTATGAATAAACCTTTAATATCAGCACTCGTTTTATTCGAGTGCTAATCAAGTGTCAAGCCATACCCCTCATATACTTGTAGAGAAAGAGGGTTATACTATGTTTTTAAACTTACTTATGGAAATAGCCTCGAGCATTTACTACTTTGCGCTCCATGTTAAGGGTGCCGGTTCGTTTCCGGCTCCGCTTTCCGCCGCAAGGGAAACGGAGCTTTTGGAAAAAAGCCGAGGCGGCGACCAAGACGCCCGAAACGAGCTTATTGAGCACAATCTGCGGCTTGTAGCGCACATAGTAAAAAAATACTACAACTCGGGCGCCGATCAGGACGATATGATCTCAATAGGCACAATAGGACTTATAAAGGCGGTTTCAACCTTTAACAGCGAAAAAGGCATACGCCTTGCGACCTATGCCGCGCGGTGTATAGAAAACGAGATACTTATGTATTTCAGAAATCAGAAAAAATCGGCTCAGGATGTTTTTATAAGCGACCCGATAGACACCGACAAGGATGGAAACGCCCTTACGCTTATCGATGTTATAGCCGACGGAAGCGATATAGCCGAAGAGATTGACACGAAAATCAAGCTTGAAAAGCTAAAGGTAATACTTTCGGGCTGTCTTGACGAGAGGGAAAAGAAAATAATCGAAATGCGGTACGGTCTCGGCGGCAGAGAGGAGCTGACCCAGCGTGAAATAGCAAAAAAGCTTAATATATCAAGAAGCTATGTTTCCCGCATTGAAAAATCCGCACTTGAAAAATTACGGAGACAATTTTAAAATGTAACTGTAACCCGAGGATATTTTTTCCTGTCTATAAAAATGAGGGGGATGAAAAATGGAGGACAGCAGAATAACCGAGCTTTTTAACGAAAGAAACGAAAACGCTTTAACGGAAACCGAGCGGAAATACGGCGGATATTGCCACAGGCTGGCGCTCAGTATACTCGGCGATAAAAGCGACGCCGAGGAGACTGTAAGCGATATGCTTTTAAAGGCTTGGCAGTCCATTCCCCCTGCCAAGCCGAAAAGCCTCGGGGCGTTTCTCTGTAAAATAACCCGTAATCTTGCGCTCAACAAAGCGGAACACCGCAATGCCGACAAGCGCGGCGGCGGTGAGCTTCCCCTTGTTTTGGACGAGCTTGATTACTGCGTTCCCTCAAAAAAGCTGACTGAGGACAGCGCGGACGCGCGATGTCTTACAGAGCTTATTGAAAAGTTTTTAAGTATGCAAAAGGCGGACAGCCGCATTATATTCCTAAAGCGGTACTGGTATATGCTTTCGGCAAGCGAAATAGCAAAGGAAAGCGGTTTTTCGGAAAGCAAGGTAAAGGTCAGTCTTATGCGTACAAGAAACGCGCTTAAGGAATTTTTGGACAGGGAGGATTTCAAGGTATGACCGGCAGGGATATTTTAAACGCGATAGGCGATGTTGACGAAAAATATATTGACGAAGCGGGTAAAAAATCAAAAACAAAAAAAGGCATAATTATAAGGTTTTCGGCTATGGCGGCGTGCCTTTTATTAGCGGCGGCAGGTACTTTTGCGGCTGTAAATATGAACAAAGGCGGCATTAAAAGCAAAGCGCCGCAGAATTCGGAGGAATATGATTTGACCGCCGACGAAGCAGACGGGGAGGTCAAAGCCGGCGAAACGGGCGATAACGCAAACAAAGCGGGCGGCAGCACAAACGGCACAAACAAAAGCTCCGCCTCATCCGAAAGCTATGTATACCGTATCAAAAAATGGGATGAAAAAAACAGTGCCGAGAAATTCGACATTATCAAAATAAACGGCACAGAATACAGCGTGGCAAACAAAACCGTTCCCGCAGACAAGGTGGACGGCAAAATAACAAGCCTTACCGTTCTCGGAAGGGATGAATATACCGCGAGTGAATATGCCGCAAAGGCGGAAATTTACGGTATAAAAAACATCTCGTCCGACTGCGCCGCCGCCGTTAAGTACGAAAACGAGGATAAATATTACATCTGCCGCAACGCATATTACACACCCGAAACGCTCGGGCAGTTTGAAAATGACCTTGACCTTAAAAATACGCTTGATTTCGGCGCCGTTTACGGCACGCAAAAGCAAAACGGAAAATCAAGCGATGTCGAATACTACGGCTGGGACAGGGAAAAAATATGGGAGCTGTTATTCTCGGACCAATCGGCAAAAGCCGTTAAGGATTACGATTATGTTCAGATTGAAACAGCGGTTGACATCAGCATAAATCTTCAATTATTAGGCTACGAAAACATTTCTCTTGCCGTTTCCCGTGACGGCTATATAAAAACGAATATTCTGGATACGGGAAAGGCATTTTATATAGGAAAAGCCGCCGCCGAAAAATTTATAAGCTATCTCCGGAACGAATGTAAAGCAAAGGTGCTTGAAACCTATAATTACTCCGAACCGAATTATACGAGCGACGGGGATTCTGCCGCTTCTCACTCTGTTCCCGACTGTAAAACCGCAAAGTAAGGGGTGTTGAAAATGACTGAAAGATGCAAAAAACTTATAATAGCGGCCGTAGCCTTTGTTTTGGGCGCCGCCGTGGGCGGAACAAGCGTATATATTGCAAAAAAGGACGCTGACGGCGGAAAGACAGTTTCCTTAACAAAAACAACCGCTATGGTATCCGCCGCGGATTACGCCGCGGTTTATAAAAAAATTAAGGATTTCAAACCCGGTATCTGGAAAAACATCAACTCATGGGTAGATGGGTATACAACTAATAACGGTGCCAAATCAGGCGGTACGAATTTTGCAAATGAAAGCGCCGCCTCGGACGATTACAGCGAAACCAATGTTCAGGTTGAGGGTGTGGACGAGGCAGACACCGTAAAGACCGACGGCAAATTTATTTATATCTTAAAAAGTAATTATGACGAGACCGAGAAGATAATCAAAACCGAAATTAAAACGGTGGATATAAGAAACGGAGAACCCGCACAGCTTAAAAGCATAAGCATTGACGGCTTTAAGACCTATGATATGTATTTAAGCGAGGAAAGAATTACCGTTATCGGAACAGAAGACATAGAAAGAGGTTCTGTTAAGGCGGTAATATACGATATAAGTGATCCCGCTTCGCCCAAGAAAATACAGGAATGTACCCAAAGCGGCGTATATTCGGAATCACGGCTTACAGGCGGTAAGCTCTATATCGTTTCGAATTTCTATATTGATACCGAAAATATAAAAAAGGCTCAGCCCGAAACCTATGTGCCGGCTCTTGACTGCAAAAATTATAACGGCACGGTAAACCCCGACAGCATTTGCTTTTACAACAGCTGCAGCAATCCCGAATACACCGTTCTCTCGGCTTATGATATAAAGGACGGTTCGCTTGTATCGACCCGTTCAGTACTCGGCGGAACCTGCACAGTATACGCAAGCACGGAAAATATAATCACCTCGTCATATCCGACGGACGGAAAAATTCAGATAACAAGGTTTTCGGCAACCGACGGAAAAATCGAGCTTGCCGCCTCGGGTGAGCTTAACGGTGAGCTTTTAAATCAATTTTCCGTTGACGAATACAAGGAGCATTTCAGATTTGTCCTTACCGACCGAAACGGCGAATATATGAAAAACTCGCTTGTTATACTTGACAAGGATTTGAAAAAAACCGGAGCCATAACCGACATTGCCGAGGATGAACAGGTCTACTCGGTAAGATTTATGGGCGATACCGTATACTTTGTAACCTTCAGGCAGGTCGACCCGCTGTTCAGCGCCGATGTATCCGACCCCACCGCACCTAAAATCACGGGCAGCCTTAAAATACCGGGTTTTTCAAACTATCTTTTCCCCTTCGGCGACGGAAAGCTTTTCGGAATAGGTCAAAATGCCGACGAAAAAACCGGCAGAACTACGGGTATGAAAATTTCGATGTTTGACATAAGCGACCCCGCAAATGTAACGGAATGTGCCAAAACAGACTTGAATGCTCCGTATTCCGAAGCGCTTAGCAATCACAAAGCGACCCTTGCCGACTCAAAGAAGAATTTGATAGGCTTCCCCGCCTACGGCGGCTCCAACAATACGGTGTATTACATTTTTTCCTTTGAGGACGAAAAATTTGTAAAAAAGGCAGAGGTGAATCTGCCGTACATCAACAGCGGATGCAGAGGACTTTACGCAAACGGCAATTTTTATATAGCCGCTCCCGACAAAATATATTACAGTCCGCTTGAAGAGCTTGATAGCTTTAAAAGCGTAGAGCTTAAGTAACAAAAAACTCCTTGAAGACCGAGGTCTTCAAGGAGTTTTTTTATTCTTCCTTTGCTTCTTCCTCTTCGTCAGAAGCCTTTTCATTTACCTTTACGGTAATTTCGTGCGTCATAAATTCATCCGCATTGGTAACCGTAACCGTAAGATTTTTATGCTCAAATGTGTAGCCGTTTTCGGGTATCTTTCCCGCCATTTCGGTAAGCCAGCCGTTTACCGTGGTGGCTTCCGTTTCCTCGTCCTCAAGCGAAAAGAACTCAAAAAAATCTTCAACCGAAGCGGTACACAAAACACGGTACGTATCGTTCCCGAGGTCTAAAAACTCGGAAACCTCCTCGTCCCGTTCGTCCCATATCTCGCCAACTATTTCCTCAAGTATATCCTCCATAGAAACTATACCCGAGGTCTCGCCGTACTCATTTACGACTATAACAAGGTGATTATGGTCGGTCTGCATATCCTTAAACAGCATATCAAGATTAACCGTTTCGGGAACAAAAACAGGCTGATGAAGAATATTCGAAAGCTTGAAATCGGGTTCTCCCCTTTTAAGGAGATAATCCCTTGTATGGAGAATACCGATTATATGGTCCTCTTCCTCGTCATACACGGGAATTCTCGAATAGCCCTCCTGCTCGATTATATCTGTTACCTCTGCGTCATCCGCATTTACAGTAAGGCATATAACCGACTTCCACGGTGTCATAACATCCTCAGCTGTCATTTTATCAAGCTTGAAAACATTTTTTATGTATTCAATATCGTCCTGATCGAGCGTACCCTCGTCGGCGCCTGCGTCAAGCATTAAAACTATATCCTCTTCCGAAACCGGATCCTCTTTTTCGTGAGGATCGATACCTATAAGGCGCAGTACCGCGTTTGTCGATACGGTAAGGAACCATATTATAGGACTTAAAACCGCCGCAAGGAAGGATATAACGCCGCAAACGGCGTTCGCAAGCTTCTCCTTATGCTTCATAGCAATTCTTTTCGGAACAAGCTCGCCCAGTATCAGTGTAAAGTAAGATAAAATAATCGTAACCACAACTACGGCGACCGTATTCATGGTTCCCGAATATTTCGTCGGTATGCCGAAGGCCTTTATAAAAAATTCGGAAACCTTTTCGGCAAAGTTATCCGCCGCAAAAGCGGAGCCTAAAAAGCCCGCAAGCGTAATGCCTATCTGTATTGTCGAGAGAAACCTTGTCGGCTCCTCGATAATTTTAAGCATTTTTTTGGCTTTTTTATCGCCCTCGTCCGCGAGAGCGTGAACCTTTTTCTCGTTAAGCGAGATGAGTGCTATCTCCGTAGCGGCAAAAAAAGCGTTAAACGCAATAAGTACAATCTGCAGCAGCAGTTGCTTTAACATAATGTAATTAAACCTCCGATAAATTAAATATAAGTTTCAAGACATGGCGGCTGTACGCCTTAACTGCGATAGACCGAGAAAACGCGGTAACCGCAAGCAGCCACATAAACACAATATTTAATCTGAGGCTTAAAAGGATCTAAGTGCCTGCTACTTCGGGGTAGCGGATCCACAAAACCAACTCCTTTTTAAAGTATTGTCTTTTATTATATTTCATATTGTGCAATAAATCAAGTGTTTTTAATAATATATTGCACTTTCTATAAAAAATGCCTTTGCAATCCGTAAACTGCAAAGGCTGTATTTTTTATCCCACAAAAATCTGAACCCAGTATTTCTTTCCGCCGCTTTCGGCTATGCCCACCGCAAGTCCGGTGAACTTATCGTTTAAGATATTTGCCTTATGTCCGGGTGAGTTCATCCAGCCGTCCATTACCTGCGCGGGTGTTTGATAGTATTCAGCTATATTTTCGCCGGCAGCGGTTTTCTTAATGCCGTCAAGTACGGTAAAACAGCTTGAGCCGTCGGGTCTCGTATGATCAAAAACAGTAACTATTTCATTTGCTCTGATGTCCGCGGCGGACTGAGCATCGGCTCTGTACTCAAGCGCTGAAAGTCCCGCCTTTGCTCTTTCCTCATTTACAAGCCGTAAAATCTCGTTCTTTTCACCTGCAGGCGAATAAGCAAGCTTTGCGATTTTTTCGGTTTCGGCAGCGCCGCAAACCGAGCATTCCCTTGTTTTTTCTCCCTCGGCCGAAGCGGTTGCCTGCTTTGTAACCTTCCATTCCCCAAAGCTGTGACCCTTTTTGGAAACGGTCTTATCCTTATAGGATTTTCCGCAGCTGCACTCGTGCAGTGTGTAGCCGTCCGCCGTGCAGGTCGGTTCAACAACCTTTTCGGTGTAGCTGTGTGTATGCGCCGCGGTGTCGCTCACTTGAGAAACGGTACTGCTTTCCTCCGATACGGACGAACTTTCATCCGACGAAACAGGTTCTGATACAGAAGAACTGTTATCGGGAACGGAGATTTGCGAATTTTCCGATTCGTTACCGGACTTTTTACATCCTGCCATCGTGACTGCCGCAATCAGTAATGCCGCCGCAACGGCAATATATCTTTTAAATAACATAAATTTTCCCCTTAACAGAATTATACCTCGGCCTTAAAGCCCATAAGGCTCAACCACTTACAGGCGCACCCGACCCAAGCGGTAACATGGTCGATTTTTTCATCAAGATTATCGTTAGTAAGATAATCCGCCGTAGAAAGCCCGTGCCGTCCATACGGATATATATGCAGTTCAAACGGTATTTTATACTTAGCGAGAGCCGTAGTGTAAAGCAGACTGTTCATTACCGGAACGGCATTATCTGCCGCGGTATGCCATACAAACGCCGGCGGTGTGTTTTCCTTAACCAAACGGTCGCAGGAGTATTTTTCCACATCCTGCTGTGTTATATCCTGTTTGCCCAAGAGATTATAGAAGCTTCCGAGATGCGCGTGAGCCGGATCGGCAGTTATAACGGGATAGCAAAGCACCGAAGCGTTTACCGCCTTGCTTTCGGGGAATACCTCCCTTACCTCCTCGCAGTCGTAAGCGGTGGAATAATGCGCCGCAAGGTGACCGCCTGCCGAAAATCCCATTATGGCAATTTTTGAGGTGTTGCAGTTCCAGTTATCCGCGTTTTCATATATAAGCTCCATAAGCGCCGCAACCTCACGTATCTGAGTGGGGAACTGATGTGACGCCGTAGAATAGGTTATAACAAAAGCATTAAAGCCCTGCGCTAAGAACTGAAGCGCTACCGGCTCGGACTCCCTTTCCGAACACATACAGTACGCACCGCCCGGGCAAATCACCATACAGGGTCTTTTCTTATTCTGTCTGCCCATTTCAGGCATATTGTACGGCAGATATACCTCTACCGTGGGGTCGCAGCCGTTCTCTCCGAGAAACGGAAATTTATCCTTTAAATGTATGATTTCATGCTTCATTATTCTTTCTCCTTAAGTAATTTTTGCCTTTCCTTATAATCAGGCATATATTTTTCAACAAGAGCGTAAAATGCGGGCGAATGATTATGGTGCGCTATATGCGCCAATTCGTGTACCACAACATAACGGACAGCTCCTTCGGGGTACGCCATAAGCCGCCACGAAAAGCAAAGCCCGTTTTTTGCGCTGCACGAGCCGAACCTTCCCTTTGCCGAGGTTATTTTAACGCTTGTGGGTTTTAGTCCCATTATATCCGAATACTCACTTACAAGCCGCGGTATTCTTTCCTTTGCCGCCAAGCGCAGCTCCTCTTCACGGGCACTGATCCGTTCATCCAGCTCCGCTCTTTTGCGGACAGCCGAAAGCTTTTCCTCTATCCAACCGCTGTATTTTGTTACGAATTTATCTATTTCGGCACCGCTCATACCGTAAGGCGCGCGGACAAGCACCGTGCAATCCCTTTTAACCTCAAGTCCGACGGTTTTTCTGTAGGAGCGTTTTACGGTGTAATTCAATTCTTTCACCCAAAACACAGGCGGTGTCTGCCAAGACGCAAACACCGCCTTTGAAATTTTAAAGAATGGTCATTATATTGTTGAAATTAAGCTCCTTTGTTTTATTGGAAATCATAAACCAGTCAACAATAGTGAGTATGCCGCAGCAGCCCGCTGTGAGAAGCTTTAAAATTCCCATTCCCACATCGCCTATCATAAAGCGGTCAATGCCGAGGCTTCCGAGAAAAATCGATATAAGCAAAAGAACGGTCGGGTCCTTAAGCTCAACCGTTGATATAAGCGAAAACTTGCTTTCGTCCATAGCCAACAGCTTTTCCTTTATGTACAGTATTTTATCTGCCGGAAAATACTTCTGGTTAGTCATAATATACATATCTACTTTATTCTGATCCATAATCATATCCCCTTATCTTTGATTATGGTTTCATTATACATTACACGGTATAAAAAAGCAATATGTATTTTAAAAAACAATTCTTAAAAGATACACCGCAAAGGTGCATACCGCGCCCGTTATTATAACGGTGTTTTTTACCGCGGATTTAAGCGGGAAAAGCCTTGCGTGCAGCGCAAAAAGCAATACCAGCAGAAACGGCAGAGCCATAGGGTTAAAGCGCATATAGCCCGCAATATCGCCCCTTAAAAGCGAAAGCATTGCCCTTGTCATTCCGCAGGTGGGACAGTCAAAATGAAGAAAGTATTTTACAGGGCATTTTATCGGCAATAAAACATAAGCCGCCGTTACCGCGGCCGCTGTTAAATGAACAATAATAACCCTTTTGACGGATATATTGCTCATTTTTTTACCTTTACGGTAAATTCCCTGCCACATTTAGGGCAGACCGTTTTGTGCGTGCCTACGCGCCTTGGCAATTTAAGTATTGCTTTGCAGGACGGGCATTTTTTATATATGTGGCACTTATCGTTACGGCGTTGCTCGTGAAGCTCCCGTTTGCGTTTAATGAAATGCGCCTTTGCGACAAACCGACTGTTCTCACTGCGGCGTTTCTCGGTATTTCTTGAAAAGACCCTGAAAAGCGCATAGATAACAAGCGCGTAAATTATAAGCTGTAAGATAAGCGAACGCAGAAAGACATTGATTGCCGCCAAAACGACCGAAAGAACGAAAAAAGCAAAGAACAGCTCGTCCGGACCGTTTCTTCCGCTCATAAAGCGCATAAGTCTGTACCTGAAGTCCATTTGCTTTTCCTCCTTTCCTTTGCTTTTATTATATTGCAATATAAGCCTTATTTTGTTAAGAAACGATAAATAAAGTTTATATATTTTGTTTATCGCCGCAAAGCGCCTTTGCGGCAAGTCCGGTAGCGAGAGTATCGCCGAGCTGTGTAAAAACCGCCGCCAACAGCGCCAACTCGTTCTCGCCGTAACAGCTGAACAGCATATTTGCGGCGGCAGTAACAAAAGCAGTTGTCTCACACGGGTTCATAATTTCACCTCTTTACGATATACATTATATTCCGTGTTTACAAAAAACGGTTCTTTTTCTTTCTCAGGTTATAAATATTTTTAACACCGAGGAGATTTATTATGTACCACTGCAACGAATGTAAAAACGAGTTTACCGCACCCGAAAGAACGGCAGAGACCCACGGACTCGCCTTGCCGCCGTATGAGGTTCTTTCACTGTGTCCCGTTTGCAAAAGCACGGATTTTGAGGAAATTACGCATTACTGCAAATGCTGCGGCGCGCGGCTTAAAGGAGATGCAGAGTATTGCTCCGAGCGTTGCAGAACACGAGGCGAGGAAATGCTTGAACGGGAACAGCGGCACCGTGAATTTTTGAACACCTCGCCGCTTTTAGCGGCTATGCGAGAAGCGGACGAATATAACAGGACGCACGGAACGGATTACAGCTACGGGCAGTACACGGCAATTATAGAACCGAAAATTAAAAGAGGTAAGGGCGGCAGAAGATGAGCAACAAAGAAAAAAAGGAATATCTATCGCTTTATATGCTGCAAAACGCAAAAATAAACCGTTTAAAGGAAATGGCACGGCTCAACCCCGCCGACAAAGCAAGATATTCCTCGGAAATAGCAAAATCAAAAAAATTGAGGAAAAATATCGAAAAAAGCATAGAAGCGGTTGACGGCGGCGTGCTTTCCGAGCTTTTGTACTGTAAATACATATGCGGCAAGCCGCTTATAGAGGTAAGCTATCACATTAATTACAGCCTGCGCCAAACCGAAAGACTGCATATACAAGCACTGAAAAAGCTGGAAATTTAAAATTTCCTCTTTACAACCGAGCATAAAAATGCTAAACTTTATTCAGAACAAATGTTCTTTTTAAGGAGTGGCTTTTATGCGTGACAGGGTGATACTTCACTGCGATCTTAACAACTTTTTTGCTTCCGTATCTCTTTTAAGCAACCCCACGCTTAAAAATCTTCCCGTGGCGGTTTGCGGAGATAAGGAAAACCGCCACGGCATAGTTCTCGCAAAAAATGATATTGCCAAAAAATTCAACGTTAAAACGGCAGAGGCAATATTTGAGGCGAAAAGAAAATGTCCCGACCTTGTGATACTTCCGCCCTTAATGGATGAATACAAGCGCTATTCGGAGCTTGCAAGAAAAATATATTCCCGATATACCGATATGATAGAGCCGTTCGGCATAGACGAATGTTGGCTTGATGTTACGGGCAGTACACTGATTTTCGGGGACGGCGAAGAAATAGCTAATAAGATAAGAAAAGATATTAAAACAGAGCTCGGTATCACGGTTTCCGTGGGAGTAAGCTTTAATAAAATCTTTGCCAAGCTCGGCTCGGATATGAAAAAGCCCGACGCCGTTACCGTGATAACAAAGGACGGATTTAAGGATAAAATATGGACGCTTCCCGTATCGGATATGCTTTTTGCGGGACGACATACCGCCGAAAAGCTTAAAGCCGTCGGCGTATGCACAATAGGCGACCTTGCGGTATGCGACGGCACTCTCCTCAACCGTCTTCTCGGAAAAAACGGAGAAGAACTGAAGCGTTATGCCCTCGGAGAGGATAATTCCCCCGTTGTTACTCCGACTTCCGAGAGCAAGCCCAAAAGCATAGGCAAATCGATAACCTCCGCAAAGGATTTTACAAGCTTTGATGAGGTCTGGAGCGTGTTTTTATCTCTTTCGCAGTCGGTTTCGGACTCGCTTCGCCGACACGGACTTTATGCCTCGGGCGTACAGGTCCATATCCGAACGGCGGCACTTAAGGTAAAGGAATTCAGCCGTACCTACCCCGAGTCAACCGACAGCGCTTATACTATCGCGAGCAGAGGAGCCGAGATTTTAAGGGAAAATTACGATTTTAAGGAGCCGCTTCGTTCGGTGGGTATCCGCGCGATTTCGCTCAAAGACCTAAGGACGGCGGTACAGCAGGATATGTTCGGAGTCTCCGAAAGGCTTGAAGCGGAAGAAAAAATAGAAAACTCGATATACGAGCTGAGAAAAAAATTCGGCGACTCAAGCATACGCCGTGCGTCCGCGGCAAAATAGAAAACTTTACAAAATCCGTCGCTTTGTGTTATAATGCGGTAAGATAAAACATTAAGGCTTTAGGGTGACGGTTAAAATGCAATATAATGAAGACTATAACTACGGTGAAGCTTCAAGGGATTTGTACTCAAGCTCCGTTAAAGGAAATTCGTATGAGGATATATATTCAAGGTCCCGTACGGCGCCTGCAGGCAGACCTTCGAACAAGCCTCCCGTAAAACGCAAAAAAAAGAAAAAACGCACGGGTAAAACCGTGCTTTGCATAGCTACAATAGTGCTTTGCTGCGTTATTTTAGCACTGGGCGGAGCGTACGCGTATGTGTACCGAGCAATCGACAAAATCGAGCGTGAACCTCTTGACAGCTCGGATCTCGGAATTACAACCGAAAATTATTCCTCGGTTAAGAATATCGCGTTTTTCGGCATAGACACAAGAGAGGACAACGATGTAGGCAGAAGCGACGCCATTCTTATCCTAACGGTAGACAGCAAAAACAAAAAATTCAAGCTTACCTCGATAGCCCGTGATACATATGTTGAGATAGACGGGCATAAAAAGGACAAGCTTACCCATGCATACGCCTACGGGAAATCACAGCTTGCGGTTAAAACCCTTAATAAAAATTTCGGGCTTGAAATAACCGATTATGTAGCGTTTAACTTCTTCGGTCTCGCAAGAATTATTGATAATATAGGCGGCGTTACAATAGATGTAACCGAAAAGGAACGGGTGGAAATGAACAATAATATTTTCCCCGAAATGCGTTCCTTGGGGGTTGACTGCCCGGATATCGAAAATGCCGGAACACAGGTGCTTAACGGCGGTCAGGCTGTTTGCTACGCCAGAATACGCCACACAGACAGCGATATTCAAAGAGGAAACCGCCAAAAGACCGTTCTTATGGCGATGTTTGCGAAAATCAAATCGGAAAATCCCTTTAAGCTTCCCGGCATTGCCGAAATGGCAATAAAGCAGTGTAAAACCTCGCTTTCCACCAAGGATATTATGAATATAGGCATTAAAGCGGTAATAACCGACCCGAAATTCGAGCAGTTAAGTATTCCGAACGACAACATAGAGTCGTCCGGTAAAATGATAGGCGGAGTATGGTATTATGTGTATGACCTTTCCGCCGCTAAAAAAGAAATAAACGATTTTATTTTTGAGGAAAACTACTACTCGCCCGACGCCGTGGCAAGCCGCCTTGCCGAAAGCTCATCACAAAATTAATAAGGAGCCTTACGGCTCCTCTTAGGCAAATATATCTCTGTAGCCCTGACTCTGACACATTGAAATATAATCGTCTCCCGCAATTATGATATGGTCGATAAGCTTTACATTAATGTGTTCAAGCGCCTTCTTTATATCTATCGTTACGGCTATGTCTTCCTTGCTCGGCAATGCCGTACCGTTCGGATGGTTGTGCGCTATTATCGCGCAGACCGCATTGCGGTTTATAACAGTTTCAATCACCTTTCTTGTAGAAACACTGACCTCGTTTACATTGCCTGACGCCAGTATATCAAATCCGAGCATCTTTCCGCTGCCCGAAAAGCTGATAACCGAGAATACCTCCTTTTGGTAACCGATATATCTGTTCATAAGATAGTCACAGACATCATCGACCCTCATATACCTTTTACCCTTGGAATTTTTCTCCGTATGATATATCCGCGTAAGCAAGACTATAAGTTCAAAAAATGCCGCCGTGTTGGTGCTTATTCCCGGAATTTTTACAATCTCCTCCGCAGGCGCGTCAAGTATGCCCGATATAGAACCGAAACGGTTGAGCAATTCGTGTGCCATCTCATTTGTATCCTTGCGCGGTATGCTGTAAAACAGCAGCACTTCCATTATTTTATGCGGCGGTGTGTTCATATCGAATCCTTTTTGCAGGAATTCTCTTTTAACACGATCTCTGTGACCGTCGTGTAAACCTTCCTTTCCCATTTTACCCACCTCTGAATTCACCGACAGTTATTATAATACCTAATTTCCGAATATTCAAGATACCGCACAAAATTTTTTAGAAAAGAGCAGCTATGAAATCATTTACCGTTACAAAAAACGATGCTTCTGCCCGTCTTGACAGATTTATAACGAAAAACTGTCCGTCTCTGCCCACATCGCTTATGTTTAAGTATATAAGAACAAAGCGAATAAAGGTAAACGGAAAAAGAGCCGAAATAAGCACAAGGCTTAACGAGGGCGACACCGTAGACGCATATATAAACGATGAATTTTTTGTTTCAAGCAAGCCGAAATATGATTTTCTCTCCGCTCCCGACAAGCTTGATATAGTGTACGAGGACGAGAACATTTTACTTGCAGACAAAAAGCAGGGACTTTTGGTTCATCCCGACAAAAACGAATATAACGACACGCTGATAGCGAGAATACAGCACTATCTTTACAATAAAGGCGAATATCTGCCGGACGCCGAAAACAGCTTCCGCCCCGCCCTTGCAAACCGCATAGACCGCAACACGGGCGGAATAGTAATAGCCGCCAAAAACGCCGAAGCGCTCCGTATACTCTGCGACAAGATAAAAAAACGTGAAATCAGCAAAAAATATCTTACTGTTGTCCACGGCACGCCGAAAAAGCCGTCAGACACACTTGAAGGCTTTTTGGAGAAAAACGAAGCGAAAAACAAGGTATATCTTACCTCTCGCAAGACCGCGGACAGTCTGACAATAAAAACACGCTACACGGTAATAGACAGTAAAAACGGGCTTTCACTGCTTGATATAGACCTGCTTACGGGCCGTACCCACCAAATCAGGGCGCATATGGCGTCAATCGGACATCCGCTTTTGGGCGACGGAAAATACGGCAGGCTTGCCGCCGATAAAAAGCTCGGCTTTAACAGGCAGGCGCTTTATTCTTACAGGCTGGAATTCAAATTCACGACCGACGCCGGTATACTTGACTACTTAAACGGTAAAAGCTTTCATGTAAACAGGGTATGGTTTGCCGACGAGCTTTTCGGTGAAGAATATAAGAAGCTTTTTTAAAAAATCAAGGGCACGCAAAAGCGTGCCCTTGATTTTCGTTTCTATGCAAACGAGAATAGTCCGAATTTGTTTTTTGAGGACGGACTTCCCGCATTGCCATGTTAAAATATTCGTTAATCTAACGCCTTACAAAGACGACAAGTGAAAATATGCCGAAAATACACCGCTTTGGGCAGGTTCGGATTATTTTCGTTTGCCTAAAGTCCCTTTGTCTTTTCAAACGCCGCCTTTACCGCGTCCATAACAGCACCCTTAAACCCTGCGTTTTCAAGACTGTGAACTCCGGCTACGGTCGCCCCTGCCGGACTGCACACCTCGTCTTTGAGCTGTTCTATATGCTTATCGCTCTGCAAGGCAAGGCTTGCGGCGCCTATAACCGTCTGCAATGCGTATTCCTCCGCCTTTGCCCTTGTAAGACCGCATTCCACGCCTGCCACGGCGAGAGCGTCGGCAAACATATAAACAAACGCAGGTCCGCAGCCCGATACCGCACAGGCGGCGTCGATAAGCCTTTCCTCTACCCTGTCAACCTTACCGGCATTGCGCATATAATTGCAGAAATCCGTAATTTCATCCATAAATACGCCGTCCGATACCGCAAAGGGAACTAC
Source organism: Ruminococcaceae bacterium UBA6842 (assembly GCA_002451855.1). Taxonomy (GTDB): domain Bacteria; phylum Bacillota; class Clostridia; order Oscillospirales; family Acutalibacteraceae; genus UBA737. The sequence goes on from DKDS01000016.1 coordinate 24,675, forward strand.
CCCCTCGCCTATGGAAACGGGAGTGTTCGGCATTATTCTTATTATGGGGAAATCGGCTCCCAGCATTTCTCCATAGCTTTCTATTTTAATGCCTGCCGCCATTGTAACAAGTACAAAGCGGTCCTTTCTTTCCGCCAAAACGCTCTTTATTTCTCCGAGCATTTCAGCCATCATCTGCGGCTTTACGCCCAAGAATATATACTGAGCGTCCCTTGCCACCGTTTTATTGTCCGCGGTGCGGCAGCTAAGCTCGTCAGCCAGCATTGCCGCCTTTGCCTGAGTTCTGTTCGCAAGGATCATCTCATGCCCGGGAAGAACCTTTCTTATGGCTCTTGCTATTGCGGAACCCATATTACCCGTGCCTATAAAGCCTATTTTATATTCAGACATATCCGATACCTACCTTATCTGACCGTTTCCGGAAATAATGTATTTATAAGTGTTAAGCTCGCAAAGTCCCATAGGTCCTCTTGCGTGGAGCTTTTGGGTGGAAATTCCCATTTCGCATCCAAGCCCGAACTCGCCCCCGTCGGTAAACCTTGTGGAAGCGTTCACATACACCGCCGCGGAGTCCACTCTTTCTGTAAAATAAGCGGCGGCGGCTTTATCCTCGGTTATTATGCTCTCGCTGTGGTGCGTTGAGTGCTCTGCTATGTGCTTTACCGCCCCCTCAACTCCGTCCACGATTTTTACCGCCATTATATAATCAAGAAATTCGGTGTCAAAATCATCCTTCTCGGCAGGAGAAGCGTTTATAAGCTTACATACCTCGGTGTCTCCCCTTATTTCAACCCTGTTTTTAAAGCATTCTTTGAGCTTTGGTAAAAATTCGGCGGCAATTTCTCTGTCAACAAGACATACCTCCGCCGCATTGCATACAGAGGGTCTGCTTGTCTTTGCGTTATCCGTAATTTTAACAGCCATATCCGTATCCGCGCTTTTGTCTACATAAATATGGCATATGCCCGTGCCTGTTTCTATGCATGGTACGGTGGCGTTTTCAACGCAGGCTTTGATAAGTCCCTTTCCGCCCCTCGGTATAAGAAGATCTACATACCCCACGGCGGTCATAAGCTCGTTTGCGCTTGCCCTTGATGTATCCTCAACAAGATTTATGTAATCCTCGCTTAAATCAGCCTTTTTAAGTCCGCTTTTAAGCGCCGCAACCACTGCCTTTGCACTGCAAAATGCTTCCTTGCCGCTTCTCAGCACAGCTATATTACCGCTTTTGAAGCAGAGAACCGCCGCGTCCGAGGTGACATTCGGGCGACTTTCGTATATTATCGCAACCACGCCGAGCGGAACGGAAAGCTTTTTAATGTCAAGCCCGTTTTCGCACCTTGTTTCACTCAAAATCCTGCCCACGGGGTCTGGCAGCTGCGCTACCTTTCGCATTCCGTCCGCCATTGCGGCTATACGGCTGTTATCAAGTTTTAAGCGGTCTATCATAACCTCGCTGATTTTACCTCTCGCGTTTTCAACATCGGTTCTGTTGGCTTCAAGTATACTGTCGGCAGCGGCTTCAAGCGCGTCCGCCATAAGCATAATCGCATTATTTTTAGTATCCGTATCAAGCGGAGCCGAGGAAGCGGACAATTCCTTTGCTTTTTTCAGTATTTCAGCCGTTGTCATTATTTTTCCCCGACCTTTCTTGCCAAAAATTTAGTGCCTGCCTTTTTGCCTTCGATTATATCGTAAAGCGCCGCAGGCTCCCTGCCGTTTGCAATTACCATATCTATGCCGGCTTTCGTGGCAATTTTCGCGGCGTTAAGCTTGGTAATCATTCCGCCGGTGCCGAGCTTGCTTCCGGCTCCACCCGTCATACTCTCTATTTCTGGCGTTATTTCCTCAACTGTTTCAAGCAGAACCGCATTTTTATCCTTGTGCGGGTCGGCGGTGAAAAGACCGTCTATATCCGAAAGGAGTATAAGCAAATCGGCATTTATTGATTTTGCGACTATCGCGCCCAAGGTATCGTTGTCGCCTATTACTATTTCATTTGTGGCAACCGAGTCGTTCTCGTTTATAATCGGTATCGCGCCCAGCTCCAAAAGTCTCAGCATTGTGTTTTCAAAATTACTGCGGCGCTCGCTGTGGTCCACATCGTCGCCCGTAATAAGAATTTGGGCAACGGTGTGATTATACTCCGAGAAAAGCTTGTCGTATGTATACATAAGCTCGCACTGACCTACCGCCGCCGCCGCCTGCTTGGTTCTTACATCCTTGGGCTTTTCGTTTAAAAAAAGCTTTCCGGCGCCCATACCGATTGCTCCGGATGAAACGATTATTATTTCGTGCCCCGCATTTTTAAGGTCGCTCATAACCTTGCAAAGCTCTTCCACCCTCTTGATATTAAGAAGTCCCGTAGGGTGAGCCAATGTTGAGGTTCCGAGTTTTATTACTATTCGCATTTTTTTACTCTCCGTCAAGTTATTATTGTATCTATTATACTCTATTAAACCGCCGATTTCCACTGTTAAATAAAATTTTTAAAAAAACTATTGATTTTACCGCTTTAAAGTGATATATTATTAACATAAAATCAAAGGGGAGAAACCAAGTGAAATTAAAGAAAATAATTTCGGTTATTACGGCTTTAAGCATAACAGCCGCTCTTTGCGTGTCGCTTTCCGGCTGCGGAGGGAAAAAGACAAAATATAAAGTAGGTATCTGCCAGCTCGTTCAGCACGACGCTCTTGACGCCGCTACAAAAGGTTTTAAAGAGGCTCTTAAAGAAAAGCTCGGCGACGATGTTGAGTTTGACGAACAGAACGCCGCAGGCGAGCCGAATAACTGCACTACCATAGTAAACCAGTTTGTATCCGGCAATGTCGACCTTATTTTCGCAAACGCTACGGGCGCTTTGCAGGCTGCCGTTTCCGCTACGGACAGTATTCCGATAGTAGGAACATCAATTACCGACTACGCAACCGCGCTTGAGATAAGCGATTGGACGGGAAAGACCGGTATAAATGTTACAGGAACTTCGGATCTGGCTCCGCTTGAGGATCAGGCAAAAATGATAAAGGAGCTTTTACCGAACGCAAAAACCGTAGGTATTCTTTACTGCTCGGGTGAGGCTAATTCCAAATATCAGGCTACCGAGGTTGCAAAATATCTTAAAAATCTCGGCATTGAAAGCAAGGAGTTTACAAGCGCCGATTCAAACGATTTGGCACAGGTTGTAACCTCTGCCTGCGCCGCGGTTGACGCAATTTACATTCCTACCGACAATACAATGGCTTCAAATACCGAAATCGTCAACAACATCGCTGAGCCTGCCAAAGTTCCGATTATAGCCGGTGAGCAGGGCATCTGCAAGGGCTGCGGTATCGCAACTCTTTCAATAGATTATTACAGCATCGGCAAAAAAGCCGGTGAAATGGCTTACGACATTCTTGTAAACGGCAAGGATCCTGCCGATATGGAAATCGGCTTTGCTTCAAGCCTTACAAAGAAGTATATGGCATCACGCTGCCAAGAGCTTGGAATAACCGTTCCGAGCGATTACGAGGCAATTCAGTAATTTTTAAAAAACAATCGTAAAGCGATAGGGCGTAAAATACCCTATCGCTTATTGCGGTTTTTGAAAGGAAAAACACAATGCTATCATTTATCAGCTCTCTTCCCGGCGCCGTTGCACAGGGCGCAATTTGGGGTATTATGGCGGTAGGCGTCTATATTACCTTTAAAATTCTCGACCTCGCGGACCTCACGGTAGACGGCTCGTTCGGCACCGGCGGCGCTGTTCTCGTGGTATGTACGGCAAGCGGAATGAACATATGGCTTGCAATGCTGGCGGCACTTATCGCAGGCTGTCTTGCGGGTCTTGTCACAGGCGTACTCCACACAAAATTCGGTATACCGGCAATCCTTGCGGGCATACTCACGCAGATTGCCCTTTATTCGGTAAACCTGCGTATTATGAGCGGAAAAGCCAATCTCCCCCTTTCCGTAATGAAATATAAGGACATACTTCTCGTAACGCTTCGTAACATAAACAAATCGCTTATAGTCTGCGCCCTGTTTGTGGCGGCTATTATAGTTATTCTTTACTGGTTCTTCGGCACGGAGCTCGGCCATTCGCTGAGGGCTACCGGCTGTAACCCCGCAATGGCAAGAGCAAACGGAATAAACACCTCAACCAACAAAATAATCGGCTTTGTTATTTCAAACGGTCTTGTCGCCTTGGCAGGCGGTCTGCTTGCGCAGTATCAGGGCTTTGCGGATGTAAATATGGGCAGAGGCTCGATAGTAATCGGTCTTGCCGCAATAATAATCGGCGATGTTGTTTTCGGCAAGCTGTTTAAAAACTTTGCCTTAAAGCTTTTCGGCACGGTTTTGGGCGGCATAATATACTATATCGTAATTTCCTTTGTGCTGTGGCTCGGTCTTCCCGCAAACGACCTTAAAATGCTCACCGCCGCAGTGGTTGCGCTCTTCCTCGGAATACCCTACTGGAAAAGCAAAATAGCGGAAAAACGCGTTAAACAAATCCCCGGAGGTGAAACCAATGCTTGAAATTAAAGATGTGCATAAGC
>DKDS01000112.1 GCA_002451855.1 Ruminococcaceae bacterium UBA6842
GCAGATGTATGACGAGCTTTACGGTATCGCCGCCGCTTTTAAGGATGAAGACCTTAAAAAAATCGTGCTCGCGATACTTGAGGACGAACGGCTTTCCCTCTTATACTGGCCCGCGGCGTTCAAGCTTCACCATGCGGTAAGGGGCGGACTGTTAATGCACACACTGTCCATTGTCCGTTTGGCAGAGGGCGTATGCGCCGTCTACCCGTTTGTTGACCGTGAGCTTTTGATTTCGGGTGCGATACTTCACGATATTGCAAAGCTCCGTGAATTCAATGTAGCGGACAGCGGCGTTGCGACCGGCTATTCGAACGAGGGAAATCTTCTCGGACATCTTGCTATGGGCGCAATGGTTATAAACGAATACGCCGAAAAGCTCGGGATTGATAAAAAGACCGCAATGCTGCTTGAACATATGGTGCTTTCGCATCACGGCGACCCCGAATTCGGTGCGGCGGTAAGACCTATGTTTATCGAAGCGGAGCTTTTAAGCGAGCTTGACCTTATGGATTCCCGTGTTTACGAAATGCGTGAGGCCGTGGCAAGCACAAAGCCCGAAGAATTTTCGGGAAGAATTTGGGCGATGGATAACCGAAAACTTTTCAATCACACAAGAACTGATTTGAATAATAGCGTTAAGCTATTCTGATAATAATAATATAAAAAGAAAAGGAAGATTAATTATGAAAATCACAAAAGATATGCTTATAGGCGAAGTTCTCGACATTGACAGCAGCGCTGCCGAATATTTCTTTGAAATCGGTATGCATTGCCTCGGCTGCCCTGCTTCAAGGGGCGAAAGCATCGAGCAGGCTTGCGAGGTTCACGGAACCGATTGCGACGCTCTGCTTGAAAAATTAAACAAGCACTTCGAAAATAAATAATGCTGAGCCGAAGGCTTAAAACGATAGCAGCTCTTGTACCATTCGGTGCAAGAGTTTGCGATATCGGTACAGATCATGCGATTTTGCCCGTTTTTCTATCCGAAAATACACTTGTTAAAAGTATTATTGCAACAGATGTGCGTGAAAAACCGCTTAAAAACGCAAAGGAAAATATTGAAAGATCTGGCGCTACAAATATAGAGCTTCGCTTGTGCGACGGCTTTTCGGGTATTAATCCCGATGAATTTGACACTGCCGTTATAGCAGGTATGGGCGGCGAGGTTATTTCGGGCATTATTTCCCGTGCCGAAATGTTAAAGGACGCAGGCAATCTGCTTATTTTACAGCCCACAACATCACCCGAAATACTGCGGAAATATCTGTGCGATAACGGTTTTGTTATAGAAACGGAAATACCGCTTACGGATAACGGTAAAATTTATTCCGTAATGACGGCTCGCTATTCGGGTGAAACTAAGCTTTATGATGAGGCTTATTACTATGTCGGCGATATTAAGCCCGACAGCCCCGACGGTCTTGCGTATATAGAAAAACAGTATTGCAGATTTAAAGACTGTGCCGACGCGCTGAGACCGATACCGGAAAAGCTTAACGAATACAAAGCTTACAGCAGCTTGGCAGAGAAAATCAGGAGTATAAGAGATGGCGTTTGACGGAGGATTTTTACATAAAATCGTTCTTGAGCTTAACAAAGCGGTCGAATCACGGGTTGATAAGGTATACCAGCCTTCAAAGGACGAGCTGGTTTTTTTGTTGCGCAAAAAAGGCTTTGTGGAAAGACTGTTTATTACCGCACGACCCGGTTCCGCGCGAATTTGTTTCACGGACGAAAAGTATGAAAATCCTATGTCTCCGCCTATGTTTTGTATGCTTATACGGAAATATCTTTCCTCCGCAAAGCTTATAAGCGTTACACAGCCCGCGCTTGAACGAATTGTTGTTTTAACCTTTTCCTCCGCAAACGAGATGGGTGATATTGTGGAGATAAGGCTTATTACGGAGCTTTTGGGAAACAAAACCAATATTATTTTGGTAGGCTCTGACGGTAAGATAATCGATTCCCTGCGCCGTTCCGACCCCGAAAAAAACGAACGGATGATTTTACCCGGCGCCTTGTATCAGCTCCCCGAGAGAAAAGAAAAGCTTGACCCACTTCTCGTCAGTCCCGAAAAGCTTTCCGAATATGCAGGCGGCGAAAGCGCGTACAGCGAAAAAACACTGCTTGACGGTATTGACGGATTTTCTCCGCTTGTTTGCCGTGAGGTTGTGTTCCGTGCGGAAAAATGCGGCAGTCTTGTATCGGCTCTTAAATCGGTTACCGATGATTTGAAACAAAACGGCACTCCCCTGCTTCTATATAAAAAAGGAGAACCGTTTGATTTTTCCTATACCGATATAACACATTACGGCAATGAATTTGAAAAAAAGGCTTACCCGGACTATTCGTCGCTTCTTAACGCTTTTTACTCGGAAAGAGAAAACGCGGCTCGGATAAAGCACGCCGCCGGAGATATCATAAAGCTTGTAAGCAACCTTAAAAGCCGTACCGAAAGAAAGCTTGCAATACGCCTTTGTGATTTAAAAAAGTGCGAAAACCGAGAAAGGTTGCGTATTTACGGTGAGCTTTTAAAGGCAAATCTTTACCGCATAAAGGCAGGCTCGGCATTTTTCGAGGCGGAAAATTACTATGATAATATGAATATCGTTAAAATACCGCTTGACCCCGCCCTTTCACCCCAAAAGAACGCCGCAAAATATTTTAAGGACTATAAAAAAACCTACACCGCGGAGCAAAAGCTAACCGCTCTTACAGAAAAGGACCGTGAAGAAATCGTTTACTTTGATTCGGTGCTTGACAGTATTTCGAGAAGCGAGAGCATATCGGATATAACGGAAATCCGTGACGAGCTTGCGGACGCGGGCTATATAAAAAGGACGGCGCAAAAGCGTTCAAAGCAATCGGTTGCCTTGAAATTCAAGGAATATACATCGGCAGAGGGATATAAAATCCTTGTCGGAAGAAACAACCGTGAAAACGATTATCTTACTACCGTGCTTGCCGGTAAAAACGACCTGTGGTTTCATACAAAAAACATCCCCGGCTCCCATGTGATAGTCTTTTCGGGCGGAGCAGAGGTTTCCGAGGATACCGTAGTAAATGCGGCAAATCTTGCGGCAGAGAATTCCAAAGGGGCAGGCTCCTCGAATGTTCCGGTTGACTATACACAGATAAAATATGTAAAAAAACCGTCGGGCGCCAAACCCGGAATGGTAATATATAAAACCAATAAAACCGTATATGTCACACCCGATAAAAAGGAGGTAAAGGAATGAAGCTCGGTGTTTCCACTGCTTGCTTTTACCCTCTCGAAACAGAGCTTTCCCTTGAAAAGCTCGGTAAAGCAGGTGTAAAGCATACTGAAATATTTTTTAACGCGCTTTGCGAATTAAAGCAGAGCTTTGTTGATATGCTGCTTGACATTAAGGAGGAATACGGGATAAATGTAGCTTCCCTGCACCCCACTATGTCCCTTGCCGAGTCGTTTATGATATTTTCCGCTTATGACCGCCGCTACCGCGAAGCCGAGGAGCAATATAAAAGATACTCCGAAATAGCGGCACAGCTCGGTGCCGCATATATAATTATGCACGGCGGCAAGCCAAACGGTATATTGAGCGACGAGGAATACTGTGAGCGTTATATGCGCCTTAATGAAATAACTCTTGAAAACGGCGTCCGTATTTTACAGGAAAATGTTGTNNNTTGTTCGTTTTAGAGCTGGCGACATTGAATTTATGCGTTCGATGAAGAACATTTTGGGTGATGACGCCGCTTTTTGTCTCGATATTAAGCAATCCCTTCGCTGCGGCTACGACCCGTTTGATTTAATTCGGGAATTTTCCGATAACATCAAGCATTTCCACATAAGCGACCACAGCACGGCGTCCGACTGCCTTCTCCCGCTTGACGGCGGATTTGAATTCGGTAAATTCTTTGACATTCTCAGAAACAATTCTTATGACGGCTCGTGTATTATTGAGGTTTACAGAAATTCATATAAGGAATACGATGAGATTTTCAACTCCTATAACAGACTTAAAAATTATATTGCAAAATGTAACGAATAAGGTTATAATGTTATTTGATTAAAAAAGAAAAGAGGAAAAATGTGAATAATATATCATTGATTTCATTGCTGAAGCTTGCGCTAAGGCACATATATGCTTTAATTTTAGCAGGTGTGGTTTTTGCGGCGGTTGCTTTTTCCTACTGTAAATTTGTGGCTGTTCCGAAATACTCGGCTACCGGCTCGATACTTGTTACCAACGGAAGTATTATAAATAATAATACGCAATCCTCCGAAGCTTCGTCCGTAACATCCTCCACATCTTCAAGAAATGTCAGCTATACTGATATCAACGCTTCACTTCAGCTTGCCGATACTATTAATGACATTCTTAATACGAATGATATTTATAAAAAGCTTTCGAATGAAGACGGTAACAGATATACATATACAAATCTTAAAAGCCGCTCCTCTGTCAGACGCAGAAGCACGGATTCCCTGTTTATTGACATTACATTTACCGCAAGCACTCCCGAAGAGGCATTGCGACTTGCAAACAAATTTTTAAATTTAACACCGGATTATGTTAAGGACTATATACCGTCCGCGAATGCCGCTGTTGCCACACAGCCCGACAAAGCGGCGAAAACCTACCCGAGAACCTCGCTTTATACCTTGGCGGCAGGTCTTTGCGGCGTTATCCTTGCATATGCTGTCGTATATATAGTGTCGCTTACCAATAACTCCATAAAGGACGAAGAGGATATTGTAAATAACTACGATATTACTGTTTTGGGTAATGTTCCCGATTTTACAAATGCCAAATCCAAGGAATACAGCGCTTATAAAAAAGGGGGATACGGTAATGTCAAATACTAAGAACAAGCCTTCCGCTCCGGCAGTTAAAAAAGTACCTTTTGCGGTTTCCGAGGCTTATAAAAGTATCCGAACTAATTTGATTTCCAAGCTTTCAAAGGAACAAAAGAGGGTTATCGCAATTTCAAGCCCCAATGCGTCCGAAGGCAAATCCACAACGGCTATAAATATTGCAATTTCTCTTTCACAGCTCGGGAAAAAGGTTTTGCTTATTGATACGGACGCTCACAGACCGAGTATTGCCGCCAAGCTTAATATTAAGGCTGAAAACGGAATTATGGATGTTATAGCGGGGCTGTGCGAGGCAAATCAGGCTGCTGTAAGCTATAACTCTTTGCTTGATATCCTTACTATAGGTCATATACCGCAAAATCCGACAGAGGTTTTTGCTTCGGCGGACTTTGAAGAATGTATAAAGGAATTTTCCGAAAAATACGATTTTGTAATTATCGATACGCCGCCTGTAAATATACTGTCGGACGCTTTGGTTATTGCTCAAAAGTGTGACGGTCTTGTGCTTGTCGTCCGTTCGGGTATGACGACACACGCTGACCTTAGGCGCACTCTTTCCGGCACCGGAATGCTTGATATTAATGTTCTCGGCATTATTCTCAACGGTACGGGCGGTGAAAAGAAGCGCTATTATAAGGACTATTATAATAAATCATATAACTACCGATAATCTTTTCGTACCGCATTTACCGGACACTCATAGCGGAACAGCTTTTACTGTTCGGCATATTTGTTGTCCGGTTTCACTTTTTATTATCACTTACCTAAGGAGGCTTCGCTATGCTTTTCGATATACATTCCCATATTCTCCCGTCGGTTGACGACGGCTCGCAAAGTATGTCGGAATCATTGCAGCTGCTGTCCTTAATGCGCTCGCAGGGAATTACCGATGTTATCGCAACCCCGCATTTTTATCCGCTTGAGGATACCTTTGACGATTATAAGCGCAGGATTTCTAAAGCATATAAGGCGCTTTTAAAGGAGACGGAAGGAAAAGATCTGCCCAATATTTATCTCGGCAGCGAGGTGCTTTATTACAGATATATAGGAAGCAGCGAATCTGTTTTCGGGCTGTGTCTAAACAATTCCCGTTATTTATTGCTTGAGCTTACGGACGAATGTATCTGCAAGGAATTTTTTGAGGATATGGAAAATCTTTATAATAAGCTCGGAATTACTCCGATTATCGCCCACCTTGAACGGTACTGCCATGCTCCCAATTATAAAAAGCTTCTTAAATATATAAAGAACAGCCCTCTTTTAGCCCAAATCAACGCTTCTTCCCTTTTCTCGCAAAGCCGCAGAGTGACTGAAAGGCTGATTAAGGGCGGCTATGTGAACTTTATCGCAACCGACGCTCACTCCGTTACAAGGCGTCCCCCTCTTATGAAGCAAGCGCTTGCCGAAATTGCTGAAACTTTAGGTACGGAATACGCAAGCGGATTTATCAGAAATTCGCAGATACTTCTTGAAAAAATATGTGAGGTAACAAATGAACAGCAATAATTTGATAATCGGCGAAGCGGACGGCGTTCGTTACATTAGATTTCCCAAATTCGAAGCCGTAAAAGGCATCAGACATATTTTTTCCACAAGACTCGGCGGAGTAAGCTCGGGACGCTATAAATCAATGAACCTGAGCCTTACAAACGGCGACGAACGGGAAAATGTTATAGAAAATTATAACAGACTTTGCAAAACGGCGGGTATTGACATAAATAATCTTGTTTTAAGCCGTCAGACGCATACGGACAATATTAAAAGCGTCACGGAAAAGGACAGGGGTACGGGAATTTTCAAAGAGTCGTTTAACGATGTTGACGGGCTTATAACCGACCGTAAGGGTGTTGCGCTTGTAACTCAGTACGCCGACTGTACTCCCCTTTTGTTCTGTGACCCCGTAAAGGGCGTAATAGCCTCCTCGCACGCAGGCTGGCGCGGTACGGCGAAGCTTATCGGTGAAAAGACCGTCAAAAAAATGATAAACGATTACGGCTGCAGCCTTGAAAACATTATTGCCGCAATCGGTCCCTGTATAGGCAAATGCTGTTATGAGGTTGACGGACCTGTGGCTGAGGCCTTTTCCGCCATACCCTTTTTAAACCTTGAAGCCGTGCTTTTCCCGAAAGGAAACGGTAAGTATATGCTTGATTTGGTTGAGGCTAACAAACAGATACTTGTTCACGCAGGCTTGTCTTCCGATAATATCGATTTATCGGATATTTGTACCTGCTGTAATTGCGATGAATTACATTCGCACCGTGCCACACACGGTGAACGGGGCAATTTAGCTATGATTATTGAGATGATTTGAACATTTATTTATTCAGGTTTGTATAATTTATGTCAAAATATACAAACCTGAATTTTTTTGCAAAAAACACTTTACAACTTTATCGAAATGAAGTATAATAACACCATCAAATAAAAAACCTGAAGGGGAAATTAAAAATGAAAAAAATAATTGCATTGTTAATGAGCGTATGTATGCTCGCCGTATTCGCAGGCTGCGGAAGCAAGGATTCTTCAAAGACAGACAGCGAATATGTAAAGGAAAAGGGTAAGCTTGTTGTGGGTATTACCGATTTTAATCCGATGGATTACGAAGAAACCAAGGGCAGCNNAGGAAATGGCAAGTTGGTTGTGGGCATAACCGATTTTGAGCCTATGGACTTTCAGAAAGACGGCGAGTGGGTAGGCTTTGACGCGGATATGGCTAAGAAGTTTGCAAAAAGCCTCGGTGTTGACGTTGAGTTTGTTGAAATCGACTGGGACAACAAAATTATGGAGCTTGATTCCAAGAGCATTGACTGTGTTTGGAACGGTATGACCATTTCAAGCGAAGTTAAAAACGGTATGTCGGTTTCAAACGCTTACTGCAAGAACACACAGGTTGTAGTTGTTAAAAAGGATGTTGCCGATAAATACAAAACGGTTGAAAGCGTTAAGGACTTAAAGTTCGCCGCAGAAGCAGGCTCCGCCGGTGAAGAGGCGCTTAAGGCACTTAACTACGATGTAACCGCCGTTACAGCACAGGTTGACGCGCTTATGGAAGTAAACGCAGGTACATCCGACGCCGCCGTTATCGACCTTCTTATGGCGGGCGCAATGGTCGGTGAAGGCACAAGCTATGAAAACCTTGCTTACACGGTAGGCGTTGCAGAGGAAGAGGATTACGGCGTAGGCTTCAGAAAAGGCTCCGACCTTACTGAAAAGCTCAACCAGTTCTTCAAGGATTCTTACAGCGACGGCTCTATGCTTGAAACCGCTAAGACCTACGGTGTTCAGGAATCAATAATCGAACAGAAGTAATTTTAAAAGACGCATACAACAGGCAGAGGGTCTTCCCTCTCTGCCTGCTTTGTGCTGTTTATCAGTAAAGGATAAAAATATGTTTCAAACCGTACTTAAAACTCTTTTTGAGGGCTTCGGCACCACACTGCAAATATTTTTTCTGACCCTGCTCGGCGCTTTGCCGCTCGGTCTTATAATCGCTTTTGGTTCAATGTCTAAATTCAAGCCGCTTAAATGTCTTGTTAAAACCGTTGTTTGGGTAATCCGCGGCACTCCCCTTATGCTGCAATTACTCGTTATATATTACGGACCCGGACTTTTATTACATAATAATATCTGGGGCGGCGGAAACAGCGGAAGAATGGCTGCGGTACTTGCGGCTTTTATAATTAATTACTCCTGCTATTTTTCGGAAATTTACCGCGGCGGAATAGAAAGCATAGCCACAGGACAAACCGAAGCGGGTTTGGTGCTCGGTATGACCAAAAGTCAGATATTTTTCAAAGTAATTCTTCTTCAGGTTGTAAAGCGCATAGTCCCCCCTATGAGCAATGAAATAATTACGCTGGTCAAGGATACCTCGCTTGCGCGTATAATTGCCGTTTATGAGCTTATCTGGAGCGGTCAGACCTTTATTAAGGGTGCGGCAATTATTTGGCCTTTGTTCTTCACGGGTATTTTCTACCTTGCGTTCTGCGGTATTCTTACAATTCTTTTCGGGCTTATCGAGAAGAAGCTTTCGTATTTCAGATAAGGAGGAAAACAATGTCGGTACTTGAAGTTAAAAATTTAAGAAAAAGCTTCGGAAAAAACGAAGTTTTAAAGGGCGTTGATTTTTCCCTTGATAAAGGCGAGGTTTTGGCTGTTATCGGCTCTTCGGGCGGCGGAAAGACTACACTGCTGCGTTGTATAAACTTCCTTGAATTTGCGGATAAGGGTACTATAACTGTAAACGGTAAGGTTATATTTGACGGCGACGCTGATAAAAAGCCGAGTGATACTGAAATAAGAAACAGCAGACTGCATTTCGGACTTGTTTTTCAGTCCTTTAACCTGTTTCCGCAGTACAGTGTTTTAAAAAATGTAATGCTTGCCCCCACCCTTTTAAAAAGAGGTACTCCGGAGGAAATAAAGCAAAAGGCAATTTCAATTATTGAGCGTGTTGGGCTCAGTGAAAAGCTTGACAGCTACCCCTGCGAGCTTTCGGGCGGACAGCAACAGCGCGTTGCCATAGCAAGAGCGCTGGCGCTTGAACCCGATATACTTTGCTTTGACGAGCCTACAAGCGCGCTTGACCCCGAGCTTACGGGCGAGGTGCTTAAGGTTATAAAGGATTTGAAAGCCGCCGGAAGCACTATGATAGTGGTAACGCACGAAATGGAATTTGCCCGTAATGTTGCCGATTCGGTAATGTTTATCGCAGGCGGCGTTATTGAGGAATACGGTACGCCCGAGGAAGTATTCGGAAATCCGAAATCGGACAAAATGAAGAGCTTTCTTAATAAATCGCTGGAAACATTTTAAAACGGAACGGAGATTAATATGTCCACTGAAAAAGTAACTGATGAAATGATTGCCGATTTGTACGATTTGATTGTATCGGTAAATAATGAAGAGGATTGCCGCAATTTGTTTGACGACCTTTGCACCAATAAGGAGGTTGAACAAATGGCACAGCGGATAAGAGCGGCTAAGCTTTTGCTTGAGGGTAAGACCTACAATCAGGTAATTGAAGAAACCGATATTTCCTCCGCTACATTAAGCCGTGTTTCACGGTGTGTTCAGTACGGCCGCGGCTATAAAAAATTTCTCGCCGATAATAAATAGCAAAGCTCCCGCATTTTGCGGGAGCTTTTTTATATCTTGCTTTTGCGGTATTCCTTAGGCGAAACCCCGAATTTTTCTTTAAAAACAGAAGAAAAATAGCCGGGATTGCAAAATCCTAAATTGTCGGATACCTCCGTAACGGAATAACCCGATTGCCTTAAAAGCCATTTTGCCTCGTCAAGCCTTAGTTTTTCAATATAGTCGGATATACTCATTCCGTTTTCTTTTTTAAAGATATGGCTCAATGTGGAAACACTGCAATTCATTTCTCGGCTTAAATCCTTCATTGTAATACGGTTATTGTGGTTTTCCGTAACATATCTTAAAAGCTTTGTATAAAGGTCGTTATCATTGTTTATACCTGCAAATTCCTCGCTTTTTTGTAAATAGGCTTCAAGCATAAATAAAAGCGGATGTATTACCGTATCAATCTTCTTTTTCTCGGGAATAACAGGATTAAGAAATTCGTCCCGCAGCTCCGTTATTTTTTGCTTGTCAATACGGTTTTTAAAAGCAAAATGCGCCGCCTTGCTTTGCGCTTCGTTTTCATCTGTACCCTTAAAACCGCCTACTGAAATAAAGCCCGCGTTTTTACCGTTCACCGTAACGGGATAAACATACTCGCCTACTCCTGCGTGGCAAACCCCGAAAAATTCGCCCTCCGCGCATTTTTTAAAAACCTTATACTGCTTTTTAACGCATATATCCCAATTTTCCGTAACTGTTTTTACAAAACGGCAGTAAGGGTTCAAATGAAAATTATAGCGTATAAGCTCCGGCACGGCGGTAAAGGAGCCGTGGAGTGTAACGGAAAAATCATTTGTAGCTATCAAAAAATCGATGTATCTGCTTATATCCTTGAGATTTACTTCCATAAAAATCACTTCTTGCACGATATTATAAAAAACACACTGAAATTTGTATGAATTTTTTTGTTTTTTACATTATAATACAATTAACAAAACAAGTCAAGGAATGTTAAAATATGAACGGAACAATGGCAGAAAAATTTAAAATCGCAGAAGAATATTTCTTTTTAACCGTCGGAACAGCACTGTTTTCCGCAGGAACCTACTTTTTCAAGCTTCCAAATGATTTCTCTTTCGGCGGAATAAGCGGCGCCGCACCTATATTGTCAAAGATAACTCCCCTATCCTCCGCAACATGGATTTCCCTGATGACTTGCTTTTGCCTGCTTGTGGGGTTTGCGGTTCTCGGCAAGGAAACAGGCGTCAGGACGGTTTACTGCAGTCTTCTTTTTTCCGGAATAAATCAACTCCTTGAATGGATAATACCTCTCTCGTCTCCGCTTACAAAGCAGCCGCTTTTGGAGCTTTGCTATGCCATTCTTACCACATCAATAGGAGCGGCGGTTGTATTCAAATATAACGGCTCGACAGGCGGAAACGAAATATTCGCACTGATAATAAAGAAATATTTTCCCATAAGTATCGGAAAGGCGCTTTTTACAGTCGATTTGATTATAACGATAAGCTCGTTTTTCGTTTTCGATTTTACCGTCGGAATGTTCTCCCTTTTGGGGCTTTTCAGCAAAGCGTTTTTGGTTGACGGCGTAATTGAAAATATGAACGGCTGCAAATACTTTATGATAGTCACAACACATCCCGATGAAATATCGCAGTACATAATTTCACAGATGAAGCACAGCGCTACGCTTGTAAACGCAACCGGCGCTTTCACTCATAACGACAAAACCGCGTTACATACCGTTTGCCGCCGTTATGAGGCTATCCATTACAAAAATTTGTCCGTAAAACCGACCCGTCGGCTTTTATGATAATTACAACCAGCAGTGAAATAATCGGTCAGGGCTTTTTGACCGTAAATTAAACAAAAAGGGTGATTGATATGAAAAATACCGAACATATTACCGATTTATGCGTTGTAGGCGGAGGTATGGCAGGCGTATGCGCCGCCGTTTCAGCCGCAAGGCACGGAATTAAGGTTGTGCTTGTGCAGGACAGAGGCGTGCTGGGCGGAAACGCTTCAAGCGAGATCCGTATGTGGATATGCGGAGCACACGGCAAGGACAACAGAGAAACCGGTATCATTGAGGAAATAATGCTTGAAAATTTTTACAGCAATCCTCAGCTAAGCTATCCCCTTTGGGATGCGGTTCTCTACAATAAGGTAAGAGCAGAGAAAAATTTAACAATACTTCTTAATTGCAGCTGTCTTGACGCCGAGTGCGAGGACGGACGCATAGTAAGCATAAAGGCTTGGCAGTCCCCCTGCGAGACAATGCATACTGTTAAGGCGAAATTTTTTGCGGACTGTTCGGGCGACAGCATTTTAGCGCCCTTATCGGGTGCGGATTTCCGCTACGGCAGAGAAGCAAGAAGTGAATTTAATGAAAAAATAGAGCCTGAAACGGCAGACAAAAAAACTATGGGTATGAGCTGTCTCTTTCAGGTTCGCGAAACGGACAGACCGCAGAAATTCACTCCGCCCGAATGGGCTTATAAATACCCGACAGACGCCGATATACCCTTTAGAGAGCACGATTTATCAACAAATTTCTGGTGGATTGAGCTTGGTGGCGAGGGCGACTGCATACACGACACCGACAAATACCGTGATGAGCTTTTAAAAATCGCCTACGGCGTATGGGATCATGTTAAAAATCACGGCGACCACGGTGCTGAAAATTATCAGCTTGAATGGGTAGGACTTCTTCCCGGCAAGCGCGAAAGCCGCCGCTATGTAGGAAAATACACTGTCAATCAGAACGATGTTGAGGCAGGCGGAAAATTCAGCGATGTAATAGCCTACGGCGGCTGGAGTATGGATGACCATTTCCCTGCCGGAATGAACCATAAAACCTCTTACCCGACAATATATCATCCGGCTCCCTCGCCTTGGGGCATACCGTTCAGGGCGCTTTGCTCAAAGAATATCAAAAACCTTTTGTTTGCGGGCAGAAATATAAGCGTAACCCATGCGGCGCTGTCCTCCTCCCGTGTTATGGCAACCTGCGGTCTTCTCGGTCAGGCGGTCGGCACAGCCGTGGCACAAATGATAAACGACGGTGAAAATACAGACAATATAGATATAGAAAAGCTCCAAAATACCCTTATGGCGGACGACTGCTTCTTACCCGGCAAAAGCCGCAGGGTTTCAGAGCTTTCAAAGTCCTTAATATGCAGCAGTGAAATTGTAAGAAACGGCAAGGAACGCTGTGACGAAAACAAATGGGTCGGCAAAAAGGGCGATTATCTTGAATATAAAAGCGAAAAGCCGTTTAAGCTTTCCAGTATCAGAATTGTTTTCGACAGCGATTTAAACCGCGACTATCACAATATGCCCTGCTGTATAAAGCTTAACGAAGAACGCTTTAAGCTTCCGAAAACCTTAATTAAGGACTTTGATATAACGCTTACCGACGCTTGCGGGGTGGAAAACGTAATACCCTTCAGAAATAACCATAACAGGCTGTTTACCTACCCTGTTTCGGGCGAGTATACAAGCGTAAAATTAACTCCTGTCGGGACATTCGGTGCGGAAAGCTTCTCCGTATTTGATTTTGAGGTGCTGTAAAATGGAAATCACCAAAAATTTTTCGGGCGGAAATATCGAGGTACTTAAAATCGAAGGCGACACCGTTTATCTTAAAAACGAATTAAGAGATACTGCCGAGGATTGGTTTTACTGGGCGTTTTGCGTAAGCGGAGCTAACGGAAGAACCGTAAAATTTGTTCTTGACAATCAAAACCGTGTAGGCTACTACGGCGCCGCGGTAAGCCATGATTTAAAGAACTGGGAATGGAGCAACACCCGTATAGACGGTGCGGCATTTACCTACACCTTTAAAGAAAACGAAGATAAGGTGTATTTTGCGCACGATATGCTTTACACCCCTCAAATGTTCTTTGATTTTGCGGCGGAAAACGGAATTGAGGTTAAACCCCTGTGTAAAAGCCGAAAGGGTCGGGATATACCCTGCTTCGAGTTTGGCTCGGGTGAACAGCATATCGTTCTTACCTCGCGCCACCACGCCTGCGAGGCTACGGGCAGCTATGTGCTTGAAGGCTTGCTTTGTGAATTGCATAATAATCCTATCGAAAATACAACCGTGTTCTGTGTTCCGATGATTGACTATGACGGTGTCTGCGACGGCGATCAGGGTAAATCACGCAAGCCGCATGACCATAACAGGGATTACGATCCCAATACCCCGTCAATTTACGAAACCACCGCGGCTGTAAGACGGTACATTGACGAAAATAATGTAACAATGGGCTTCGATTTTCATTCACCGTGGCATTTGGGCGGAGTAAACGACAAGGCGTTTATTGTCCGTAAATTACCCGAAAAAAATCCGGAGTACATTAAATTCGGCAAATTGCTTACCGAAAGCATTAACGGTAAATCGCTTAAATACGATACAAAGGACGACTTTTTACCGAATGTCGAATGGAACCGCCCCGACGGTCCTACCTTTGCAAACTATATTTTAAGGAAAACCGACGCAGATGTTGCCTTCACGCTTGAAACCTGTTATTTCGGCGAAAGGGACAATATCTTTTCGCAGGAAAAGGCTAAAGAGTTGGGCAGATGCTTCGCCTTAGCTTTAAGGAGGTATATCAATGAATAATTACATTACAGAAGCCGAAAAACAAACTAAAATCGGCGGAAAATATGATGTTATCGTAGCAGGCTCCGGTCCGTCCGGCTTTGCGGCTGCTGTTGCGGCGGCAAGAAACGGCGCGAAAACGCTTATAATTGAAGCACAATCAAGCATAGGCGGCGTATCTACAAGCGGACTTATGAGCCATTTTACGGGCAGAGTTGAAAGCAAGCTTTACAGCGAAATTCTTGACCGCGCGCACGCAAAAAATTATTTTGATTGTGCGGATAAGACTAAGATTGACCCCGAGCTTTTAAAAATCACTTACCTTGAAATGCTTCGTGAGGCAGGAGTTGAAATTCTGTTTTATACGCTTGTGTGCGGAGTTATCAAGGACGGAAATAAAGTCAAGGGCGTAATTACCGAAAGCAAGAGCGGAAGAACAGCTTTCTTAGCAAGCGCTGTTATTGACGGTACGGGAGACGGCGATGTTGCCTGCCTTGCCGGTGCGGAATACTTTTTAGGCGAGAAAGCGACGCTAAAATGCAGCCGGCAACGCTTATGTTCAAGGTCGGCGGCGTTGATATGACAAGAGCTCCCCTGCCGCCCTCGTTTGAAACAAAGGTTGAAACCGCAAAGGGTGAGCTTCAGGCGCTCGCCAAAAAGATACTGCCGTTCCCTGCAGGTCATGTGCTGTTATATTCCTCGCCGATACCTGGAATTGTAACCTGCAATATGACAAACTGCATTGATGTGGACGGAACAAAGGCGGAGGATCTTACCCGTGCCGAGGTTGTGTGCCGTATGCAGATGGAGCCTATTGTCAAATTCTTGAGAGAATATGTAGGCGGCTTCGAAAACTGCTATATAGTAAGTGCGGCTTCACTTATAGGCGTGCGTGAAACAAGGCATTTTAAGGGCATAAAGCAGCTTAATGAAACGGATATTATTGAAGCCCGTCAGTTCGACGATTGGGTCGTGCGGGACGCTTGGTTTAATTTCGATGTTCACAATATGTCGGGCGCCAGCCTTGACGCAACCGGCGTACAAAAGGAATTCAAACAGAATAAGGGCTACACCGTACCCTACGGCTGTATGGTTCCCGAAAAAATCGACG
The DNA here is from genome assembly GCA_002451855.1 of Ruminococcaceae bacterium UBA6842. Taxonomy (GTDB): domain Bacteria; phylum Bacillota; class Clostridia; order Oscillospirales; family Acutalibacteraceae; genus UBA737. The sequence goes on from DKDS01000112.1 coordinate 15,688, forward strand.
GTCTTTTGTTAACCGGAAGAAATATCTCCGGCACGCATATGGCGCACTCAAGCTTCAGAGCGATGCCTGTTTGCGTAGGCATAGGCGAGGCTTGCGGAACAGCCGCCGCGCTTGCGGTTAAAAACGGAACGGAGCTTCGCAACATAAATCCTCACGACATACAGAAATTACTTTAAAAAAACGCCCGAGAGCAATAAAAACTCTCGGGCATTTTTCTAATTATTCTGTTTGAAAAGCTTTTTGTAATCGGTCGGGTCATAGGTTTGCAGGAAAGTTTCCCACTGTTCATCCGTAATACCATCCGCCTCATTCCCGACGGTAACATTATAAAGCTTGTAAAGATTTTCGGTCACCTTTTTATATTGCTTTTCGGTCTTTACCCTTGCCCGTACCGCAATTACCGTCAGTATGACATTGAGTATCACAAGTAGTACAAGCGGCGCTAAGTGGCGCCAGTAAAAGGAGTATTTAAACCCGAAAAGACCGAGAGTATCCTTCATTGCGTTGCCGAAAAGCGGAATAAGCAAAATTTCGGGCAAAACGCTTATAATTCCCGCGGTAAGCTTAAATTTAAAAAAGCTCAAAACATAACCCGCAAGCATTACCCCCGTGCATACGCAAACCGAAATAAGCAAATTTTTTACGGATTTAAAATTATCTGTTCCGTACCGTACCAAAAACATACCCGCAATGAATAACAGGTTAATGATAACGGTATAGAAAAATATAACGCTGTAAATTACTCTGAGCGTTTTATAAAGCCTGCCGTCTGTCTTTGCGTAATTAATACCGTTTTTCTGTTCGACCGCCCTTACTCTTGTAAGAACGCTTTCATACATCTTCATAGACTTGCTCCTTAAAATATGTATGTTTATTATAACGCTTATTCTGCGACTTGACAAGTGCTTTTTTAAGGTATTATAATACACTGCGGTGATGATTTATGGCAAAGCTTAATATTGTAATGGTTGAACCCGAAATACCGCAGAATACGGGCAATGTGGCAAGAACCTGCGCGGCAACGGGTGCGAGACTTCATCTGGTGGGGCCAATGGGCTTTAAAATTGACGACAAAAAGCTTAAACGGGCAGGTCTTGACTATTGGCAGTATCTCGATATTACCTATTACGACAGTCTTGAAGACTTTTTCAGCAAAAATACAGGCAGCTTTTTTTATTTTACCACAAAAGGCAGACAAACACATTCCGAGGTTTCTTACCCTGATAACTGTTACCTTCTTTTCGGCAAGGAAACAAGGGGCTTGCCCGAAGAGCTGTTAATAAAAAATCCCGAGCGCTGTGTCCGTATACCGATGCTCGGCGAAATCAGAAGTCTTAATCTTTCAAATTCGGTAGCCATTGCGATTTACGAGGCTCTGCGGCAGTGGGATTATCCCGCTTTGGAGAATTTCGGACAGCTTCACAACTATAAATGGGAGGATATAGACTGAAAATCCCCTCTTTTTAAAAATAGATATTGAAAATTCAGAAAAATGTGGTAAAATAGATTTGTAAAATTTTTAACAATGTTGAAAGGATGTTATCAATGAACGCTCTTAACAAAAAAACCGTTGACGATATTAATGTCAAGGGTCAAAAGGTTCTCGTTCGCTGCGACTTCAATGTACCGCTTAAAAACGGTGTCATTACAGATGAAAACCGTATTGTTGCGGCACTTCCGACAATCAAAAAGCTGATTGCTGACGGAGGCAGAGTTATCCTCTGCTCACACTTAGGCAAGCCGAAGGGCGAACCCAAGCCCGAGCTTTCTTTAGCTCCCGTTGCGAAGCGCCTTTCCGAGCTTCTCGGTAAAGAGGTTGTTTTTGCCGCTGACGATAATGTTGTAGGCGAAAACGCAAAGGCTGCCGTTAACGCTATGAAGGACGGAGATGTTGTTCTTCTCCAGAACACCCGTTATCGTGCCGAAGAGACTAAGAACGGCGAGGAATTTTCAAAGGAATTAGGTTCGCTTGCGGACATTTTTGTTAATGACGCGTTCGGTACGGCTCACAGAGCGCACTGCTCAAATGTCGGCGTA
>DKDS01000039.1:0-10118 GCA_002451855.1 Ruminococcaceae bacterium UBA6842
GAGCTTGCAGGCGCCCTGCTGAGGAGCACACCAACCTACGCCGTGGGTGTAAGCAGAGATATCTTTAATCTCTTTAGCCTGTATCCATTTGCCTTCCTCCGGAATGGGGGCGGGACCGTGGTGCGGACCCTTGGCGACAGGACACATATTTTCGACTTCCTTTGAATAAATCATATATGTTCTCCTTTCGGTGGTGCGGAGCTGTACCCCGTACCGAGTTAGCCGTAGTTTATAAAACCCGACCATACTCTAACATTATACCAAACCGCAAAGGAAAACACAAGTATTAAACTTGAATTTTTTAATTAAGCTTGCCACCCTTGCCTCATACTGCTTTTTAGTATTATTCCGCAGGCTATTTTTTCACCCGAATTTCCCGACGGCTGTGTTTTAAAATTATCCGGATTTGCGTGAATTATAACCGTTTTTCCAATTATTTCGTTCACGGTAAATCGGTCAGTTAAAAATACCGAAAGCGCGTTTCCGTTTACTCCGAAAAGCGGCGGCATATCCCCTGCGTGGTAAGGATGCGGACAGTTATCGGGATTATAATGCATACCGGCATTCGAAAACGGGTCTTCGGCAGTGCCCGTGCAGGCGTTCCCGCCGTGAATGTGAAAAGCAAACAGCGGACCTTGGCATTTTACGCTGTTTTCGGGCAAGCCCATAATTTCGGAACGCACCAATACGGCATTTCCGACGGTATAAAATAAAACTCTTCCGCAGATATTCGGGTATTTGCGGCTTCCTTTTATATAGGCGGCGGCTTCGGGCGGCTGTTTTAACATATCAAATAAATTATCCATATGACACCTCCGTTACAGTGTATTCGGAGAGCCTATTATTGATACAAACATTATACATATATAGGTGCCGGCGGTAAAAAATAAATTTAACGCAGATTTAACATAACTGCGGTTACAGACTTAACAAAGCCGGCTTATAATTGGGGCATACAAGGAAAAAGGAGATAAGAAAAATGAAAAAAGTTTTAAGCTTAGGTTTAGCGGCGCTTTTAATGGTAGGCGCACTTGCGGGCTGCGGAAACAGTGACGGCAGCTCAGACGCGAAAGGAAACAGCGGAACGGGAACGGATACCATCTCGGTGCTTACCCGTGAGGAAGGCTCGGGAACAAGAGGAGCGTTTATTGAGCTTTTGGGAATTGAGGAAAAGGACGCGGACGGCAAAAAGACCGATAAAACAATAGCTACCGCAGAAACCACAAATTCAACCTCCGTAATGATTACAACGGTTGAAGGCAACAAGGCGGCAATCGGATATATTTCGCTTGGTTCGCTTGATAAGAAAAAAGTAAAAGATCTTAAGGTTGACGGCGTGGAAGCAACGGCTGAAAATGTTAAAAACGGCACTTATAAGGTTGCCCGTCCGTTTAACATTGCAACAAAGGGCGACGCTGCCGGAGCCGCAAGCGACTTTATCAAATTTATTTTAAGCGCAGAGGGTCAGGCAATAGTTGAAAAGAACGGTTATATAAGCGACGGCAACAACGGCTCTTATACAGCCTCGGGTCAGAAGGGTAAAATCACCGTAGGCGGTTCCTCCTCTGTAACACCCGTAATGGAAAAGCTTAAGGAAGCTTATGTAAAGCTTAACCCCGATGTAACGGTTGATGTACAGCAGAACGACTCCTCATCGGGTATGAAGGGCGCTATCGACGGAATATACGACATCGGTATGGCTTCCCGTGAGGTTAAGGACAGCGAAAAGGAAAGCGGACTTGTTTCGACAAAGATAGCTATGGACGGAATAGCGGTTATTGTAAACAAGGCAAACGAGCTTGATGAAATCAAGAGCGAGCAGATAACCGGTATCTACAAGGGTGAAATCACCAAGTGGAGCGAAGTTAAATAAACCGAACATTACCTCTCTTTCAGGCACTCTCCCCGTAACGGGGAGAGTATTGCCGTATAATAAAAGTCAAAGGAGTGCATTATGAACACAAAGCTCCAAAAATTCAAAGAAGTATTTATGCGTATAATTTTTACGCTGTGTGCCTGTATGTCGATAATTGCGGTAATTCTTATCTGCCTGTTTTTATTTGCGAACGGCATACCCACAATGGGCAAAATCGGCGTTACAAAATTCCTTTTCGGCACGGTATGGAAGCCTCTTGAAGACCTGTTCGGAATATTGCCGATGATAGTGGGAAGTATTTATGTTACTGTCGGTGCTATTATAATAGGCGTGCCGATAGGGCTTTTATGCGCCGTGTTTTTGGCAAGGTTTTGCCCTAAGTGGCTTTATAAATTTTTAAAGCCTGCCGTTGATTTGCTTGCGGGCATACCGTCAATAGTTTACGGATTTTTCGGACTTGTGGTTATAGTTCCGGCTATGCAAAATCTGTTCGGAGGTTCGGGCAAAAGCGTACTTACGGCGTCGGTAATGCTCGGAATTATGATACTTCCTACCATAATAAGCGTGTCAGAGGCGGCTATCCGCGCAGTGCCCGAAAGCTATTACGAGGGAGCTTTGGCGCTCGGCGCAACGCACGAGAGAAGTACATTCCGCGCGACGCTCCCCGCGGCAAAATCGGGAATTACCGCCGGTGTTATTTTGGGAATAGGCAGAGCGATAGGCGAAGCCATGGCGGTAAATATGGTTGCGGGCAATCAGGCGATAATACCGACAAGTATATTCAGCGGAGTGCGCACCCTCACCTCAAACATCGTGCTTGAAATGGGATACGCAACGGATTTGCACAGGGAAGCGCTTATAGCAACCTCGGTTGTGCTGTTTGTGTTTATACTTATTATAAACCTGCTGTTTTCGCTTGTGAAAAAGGAGAATAAAAAATGACGGGAATATCAATAAATAAGGTCTCCTTAAAGCAAAAGCTTAAAACCCTTATAAAGCACCCCGCCTCACTTATTATGTTTTTGCTTACATGGGGAGCGGCGCTTATAACAATAGCAGTTGTGCTGTTTCTTGTGGCGTATATACTTATAAAAGGCGTTCCGAATATAAAGCCGTCGCTTTTTGCGTGGGAATACAACAGCGAAAATGTTTCAATGATGCCGGCTATTATAAATACCGTTACTATGACGCTTTTGTCGCTCCTGCTTGCGGTGCCGATAGGCGTGTTTTCCGCAATATACCTTACCGAATACGCAAAGCGAGGAAATCCGCTCGTTAAGGTGGTAAGAGTGACTACCGAAACGCTTGCAGGAATACCGTCGATAGTTTACGGACTTTTCGGCTATTTGATATTTGTAATAGCCTGTAAATTCAATCAGTCTATGCTCTCGGGCGCTCTTACTCTCGCGATTATGATATTACCGACTATGATGAGAACCACAGAAGAGGCGCTCTTGGGCGTTCCCGATTCGTACCGTGAGGGCAGCTTCGGCCTCGGAGCAGGGAGACTTCGCACCGTATTCAAGGTCGTATTGCCGAGCGCGGTGCCGGGTATACTGTCCGGCGTTATTCTGTCCGTAGGCAGAATTGTGGGCGAAACCGCGGCGCTTATATATACATCAGGTACCGTTGCGGGTATACCCAAGGACCTTATGCACTCCGGCAGAACCCTATCGGTTCATATGTACGCGTTGTTAAGCGAGGGACTTTATATGAACGAGGCTTATGCCACGGCGGTGGTGCTGCTTATACTTGTTTTGGTTATAAATATGCTGTCGGGACTTATCGCAAAAAAGGTTTCCGCAAAGAAGGGATAAAATAATGGATAAATTTACTGTAAAAAATCTCGATTTATGGTATAATGACTTTAAGGCGCTTAAAAGTATTAATCTCAGTATGCCGGAAAACCGCATTACCGCCTTTATCGGTCCGTCGGGCTGCGGAAAATCGACCCTGCTTAAAACCCTTAACCGAATGAACGATTTGGTAGAGGGCTGCCGCATTACGGGCGAGGTATTGCTTGACGGCGAGAGCATTTACGGGGATATGGATGTAAACCTGCTCAGAAAAAGGGTAGGTATGGTTTTTCAGAAGCCTAATCCGTTTCCTATGTCGATATACGATAATATTGCGTTCGGGCCCCGTACTCACGGCATACGCTCAAAGGCAAAGCTTGACGATATAGTAGAAGAATCGTTGAGAGACGCCGCAATCTGGGATGAAACCAAGGATAAGCTTAAGAAAAGCGCCCTTGCGATGTCGGGCGGTCAGCAGCAAAGGCTTTGTATAGCCCGTGCGCTTGCCGTAAAGCCCGAGGTGCTTTTAATGGACGAACCCACAAGCGCGCTTGACCCTATCTCCACCTCAAAAATAGAGGACCTTGCCGCGGAGCTTAAAAAGAAGTACACCATAATAATGGTTACCCACAATATGCAGCAGGCGGTAAGAATTTCGGATTATACGGCGTTTTTCCTGCTCGGCGAGGTTATAGAATTTTCCGAAACGGAAAAGATGTTCTCAAACCCGAAGGACAAACGGACAGAGGATTATATTACGGGGAGGTTCGGTTGATATGCGTAATAAATTTGACCATCAGCTTGAAAAGCTTAATTTGGAGCTTATTACAATGGGCGCGCTGTGCGAGGACGCGATAAGCGCATCTGTCAAGGGTCTGCTTGACGGCGACGATTCGCTTTTCCAAAAGGCGGCTCAGACCGAGGAAGAAATCAATCAAAAGGAAAGAGATATTGAAACTATCTGTATGAAGCTTTTGCTTGAGCAGCAGCCTGTCGCACGGGATTTGCGAGTTATTTCCTCGGCGCTTAAAATGATTTCCGATATGGAAAGAATAGGCGATCAGGCGTACGATATTTCGGAAATAGCGAAATTTGTAAAGGACAGCAGCGTTAAAAGCCGTATTCATATTAACGATATGGCGATAGCCGCAATAAAGATGGTTACGGACAGCGTGGATTCCTTTGTTAAAAAGGATGTGGAATTGGCTCGCAGGGTTATGGCTTACGACGATAAGGTTGACAGCCTGTTCGACTGCGTTAAGGACGAGCTGGTACAGCTTATAACAACCGACCGCGCAAACGGCGAGTTCTGTGTGGATTTGCTTATGATAGCGAAATATCTTGAAAGAATAGGTGACCACGCGGTAAATATTGCGGAATGGGTAGAATACTCAATAACGGGAGTACACAGAAAATAAACGGCGCCTCCCGGCGCCCGGGAGGTATTTATGCTAACATATGAAGAACTGAAGAAAAACAAATCCGTAAAAGCGTACATTACGGGCGCGGACCGCTCGCTTGCGGCTCTCGGCTTTACGGAGCACAGCTTTGCGCATGTAACCAAGGTTGCCGCCACCTGTGAAAGCATACTGTCTGTCCTCGGTTATTCCGCCCACGAGACGGAGCTTGCGAAAATTGCCGCGTATCTTCACGATATAGGCAATCTCGTAAACCGCATAGACCATTCCCAGAGCGGAGCTGTTATGGCGTTCCGTATACTCGATAAGCTTAATATGGACGCTTCGGATATAGCCACGGTTGTTTCGGCAATAGGAAATCACGACGAGGGTACGGGCGTACCGGTCGACGCAATATCGGCGGCACTGATACTTGCGGATAAATCGGATGTCCGCCGCAGCCGTGTAAGAAATCGTGATAAGTCAACATTCGATATTCACGACCGTGTGAATTATTCGGTGCGCAGCTCTTCGCTTGAAATTTCAGAGGATAAGAAAATAATTGTTTTAAAGCTTAGCATAGACACACGCTACGGCAGTATTATGGAATACTTTGAAATATTTATGCAGCGTATGATACTGTGCCGTAAGGCAGCCGAAAAATTGGGGCTTACCTTTAAGCTTGAAATAAACGGGCAACAGCTTCTTTAATGAGGTGATCAAATGATTTATATGTTGGAAGACGATGATAGCATAAGAAAATTCGTGATTTATGCTTTAAAGCAAACGGGTCTTGAGTGCGAGGGATTTCCGTTGCCGTCGCTTTTCAAAAAAGCGGTGGAAACAAAAAAGCCGTCGCTTGCGCTTCTTGATATAATGCTGCCCGAGGAGGACGGCATTTCGGTGCTGTCATGGCTACGCTCACGCCCCGAAACAAAGGATTTGCCTGTAATTATGTTAACCGCAAAAGCAGGCGAATACGATAAGGTGTTGGGACTTGACAGCGGAGCGGACGATTATGTCGCAAAGCCTTTCAGCACAATGGAACTGATTTCACGCATAAAGGCGCTTTTAAGGCGCACGGGGGCACAGGAAAAGGAATACGAGGTAGGCGAGCTTTATGTAAACCCGTCAAAGCATATTGTGCGCTCTGCGGGCAATAATGTAAGCCTTACCCTTAAGGAATTTGAAATGCTTTGCTTAATGCTTGAAAACAGGGGAACCGTTTTTTCACGCAACAGATTGCTTGAGGAAATATGGGGCTATGATTACGACGGTGAAAACAGAACGGTTGATGTGCATATAAAAACACTCAGAACAAAGCTTGGTCCGTGCGGTGCGCTTATCGAGACCGTAAGGGGACTCGGCTACAAAATAGGCTGACGGGGTGCAGAATATGACAAAAAGAATTTATTGGGGAATTTTAGCGGCTTCGGTTATAACAATGCTTACCTGTCTTGTTTTTACAATCGGGGTGCAGTATCAGATCTATGACGAGAGTATGCAGAAATCTCTTAAAAACAAGGCTTATATTATAAGCATTAACGGAGATACGGAAAATCTTGAAAAATATCGGAATACCGAAGAAAGAATAACCCTTATTGATAAAAACGGCAAGGTACTTTTCGACAATAAGGCGATTGCCGCGAATATGGGTAACCACCTGAGCCGTAAGGAGATTGCGGACGCGCTTGAAAACGGCGACGGATATGCCGTAAGGCGCTCGGAAACGCTCGGCTCAAAAACCAGATACTATGCGCTGCGGCTTGATAACGGCAATGTTTTAAGAATATCTGACGATTCATTTACGGTGTGGGCGGTAATTTTAGAGCTGCTTCCGCCTATTGCCGCCATTGCGGTTATGACATTTGTGCTTGCAACGGTCTTGGCGTCCGTAATTTCCAAAAAAATACTGAAGCCGATTAACAGCATTGACCTTGACAAGCCGGAAATTGCGGAGTCCTATGACGAGCTTACGCCGTTTATAAACAAAATAAACGCGCAGAACAGACGGATTGACCGCCAGATAGCAAAGCTTACAAGAAGCCGCCGCGAATTTGAGATTATTGCCGAAAATATGAGCGAGGGTCTGCTTCTTACCGATATTGACGGAAATATTATTACCCATAATAAGGGCACCGAAAAGTTTTTTGATGTTACGGAAAGTATTGACGGCAGTAATATACTGACAGTCAACCGCAGTGAAATTTTCCGTAAAATATTCAACGATATTACCGAGAAAAAGCACGGTGAGGAGGTTTTAAGCCTCGGCGGAAGATTTTATGACATTACCGCAAACCCCGTGTATGACGAAAATAATGCCGTATGCGGCGCCGTGGTGCTTATTGTTGATATTACCGAAAAGGAAAACCGTGAAAAGCTGCGCCGCGAATTTACGGCAAATGTTTCGCACGAGCTTAAAACGCCGCTTAGTAGCATATCGGGAATTTCTGATATGCTGATGAACGGTATTGTAGCGCCCGACGATATAAAGGGCTTTGCAAGGGATATAAATAAGGAGTCCGCACGGCTTATCTCGCTTGTAAACGATATAATAAAGCTTTCCGAGCTTGACGAGGGCGGAGCCGAGTCCGACGAAACAAAATCGGTCGATTTGGCGGAGATTTCCTCCGAGGTTACAAAACGGCTTACGCCGGTAGCCGCCAAAAAGGGAGTTGTTATAAATACCGCGGGCGAAAAGGCGGAGATAATCGCGGGCGAATCGCTCGTGTTTGAAATGATATACAATCTTTGCGATAACGCCGTGAAGTACAATAAGGAAAACGGTACCGTAACCGTAACGACAGGTATTTACGACGGAGCGCCGTTTGTAAGCGTTAAGGACACCGGTATCGGTATTCCGGCAGAGTGTACCGACCGCATTTTCGAGCGGTTTTACAGGGTTGATAAAAGCCGCTCAAAGGAGAGCGGCGGAACGGGACTCGGGCTTTCGATTGTAAAGCATATCGCAATGAGTCTCGGCGGAGAAATCACCGTAGACAGTACACCCAGAGTAGGTACAAATATAACGGTTGTATTTAAAAATTAAAGCAATTCTTCGTTGTAATGCGCACGGGCGCCGCCGATAAACTTGGGTCTTACCCTTGCCGCCAGTACCTTTGCGCTTCCGATAAAATCATTTTTAAGTCTTACGGGTACCGCAACCTTTTTTAAGTGCATACCTATCATTGTAAAGCCGATGTCGATTCCCGCGTCGGCTTTTATTTCTTCAAGGGCTACGGGGTCGCTTAACGCGGCGTATGCCGCCGTTGCAAACGAGCCGCCGGCTTTCGGAAACGGCACAACATTTACGGGTTCGGCAAACGGCATTGCGCTCCGCTCGCATATTATGGCTCGGTTAAGGTGTTCGCAGCATTGCGCGGCAACAAACACGCCCTTTTCATTTGCGGCGGCATAAATACCGTCAAAAACCTCTTTGGCGGTGTCGGGGGAAGAGTCCGTTCCTATTTTTGCGCCCAAAATTTCGCTTGTGGAACAGCCTACCGCAAGTATCTGCCCTTTTTTAAGTCCTGCAATTTCAATTATTTCTTTAGCGGCGTTGTACGCCTGTTCTTTTAAGTTCATTTTTATCACCGTTATTATTATACTGCTTTTTTTGAAAAAGAGCAAATTAAAATGCGTTAAATATACGCTTTTTTACCGTTTGCAGAGATTGATAACAATTTTATTTTTATCCTCCGCAAGTCTTTTAAAGTCTGCCGCACCGCCGCCCGGTCCTCTGACATAGGTGACAACCGTGTCGGCAAGCCCTAACATTATATGGTTGCGTTTTGAAATTGCAAAGCGCAGAGGAGTTTTAGTCAGCTTTTCGGGATATACCGTTTCCGAGGGGCTGAAATTTTTTATGTCTTTTTTTCTTTTGGTAAGGTAGGCTAAAACCACATTATATTTAATAAACGGATATTCGCTCTTTAATTCTTTCAATGTATCGTATACCATCCAATCAAAATTTCCCTCGTTGCCGACATAAAATACAGTCGCTCCGTTTTTTTCAATAAGCTCTGTCAAAACTTTTTTAAGCTCCGGCGCAATGCTTGACGGCGTATCTCTGTGTCCGAAAAAGGTAACGGTCATATTTGTTCCTCCTATTAGGCTATGTATAGACTAATAGTATCATACATAGCCTACTTTTTGCAAGCTATTAATGTAACATTGCAAATGGAGGTTGGTAATATGGACACAATAACGGCAGTAAAAAACCGAATATTTAAGCTTTGCTATGACAGAAATATATCCATAAACAGACTTGCTACAATATGCGCCTTGCCGCCGTCGTCTGTTAAGAATATTCTTTACGGCAAAAGTCAAAATCCAAAGCTGCTTACAATCAAAATGATTTGCGACGGTTTGGACATGACTTTGGCGGAATTCTTTGACACCGATGAGTTTAATAATCTCGAACAGGAAATAAAATGAAAAGAATAATTGATACTGAAAATGTAAATATTATCGGTTCACAAATTAAAGCCGCAAGGGAAAAATCGGGAATGACACAAAAACAGCTTTCGGAAAAATTGGAGCTTGAAGCGGTATATACCTGCCGCGGTTCAATTTCGAGAATTGAGAACGGTAAGCGTGCGGTTACAGATATTGAGATAGACGCAATATCAAGAATACTTAATGTGTCGCTTGATTTTTTGTTCGGCAGAGAATAAGAAAATGTTTTAGAGGTACGCATATGGCTAAAAATCTTTTCCTTATTAAAGGCAATATATGCAGTGAGCGTGTAAGGCTTGGCAGAGCATTGCAAAAGCCGCCTATGACACAAGACGATTTGGCACGGAAAATACAGTTTATGGGTATGGATATGACGCCGCTGATAATATCCCGTATAGAGAAAAATCAGCGGCATGTGTGCGACGCGGAGTTGAGAATATTGGCAAAAGCGCTTGACGTTACAATGGATTGGCTCTGCGGCGATATTAATGAAATAGAGATAAAATAATGTTGAAAACAAATACAATAACGGCAGTAAAAAACCGAATATTTAAGCTTTGCTATGACAGGAATATATCCATAAACAGACTT
>DKDS01000039.1:10174-12364 GCA_002451855.1 Ruminococcaceae bacterium UBA6842
TCTGTTAAGAATATTCTTTACGGCAAAAGTCAAAATCCAAAGCTGCTTACAATCAAAATGATTTGCGACGGTTTGGACATGACTTTGGCGGAATTTTTTGACACCGACGAATTTAATAGTCTTGAACAGGAAATCAAGTAAGACATATTATTTAATCGCTTAAAACACTTGACTTTTGCTGTCGGCGGTGTTATGATAATCAAAAATGCGATGATAAAGAAAAGTAAGTAAAGGCTTTAGTTTAAGAGAGTTTTCGCCACGGCTGTAAGCGGAAATACGGCGGCTTTTACCGAAGTTCACTTTGGAGCAGCGCGGCTGAAATTCAGTAGGCGGCGACGGAGGGACACCGTTAACGGTCCTAAAGAGTGTTTGCTCTCGGAGCGAAAATTACGGGTGGTACCGCGGAGACTTTTGTACTTCGTCCTGTTATGCAGGGCGGAGTTTATTTTTTATACGGAGGAAAGGCTATGAAAGAAAAGATTGAGGCAATACGGGCGGCGGCAAAAAGCGCCATTGCCGCATCTGCCGATGAAAACGAAATCGAGGAATTAAGGGTTAAATATTTGGGTAAAAAGGGCGAGCTTACCGCTATGCTTAAGCAGATGGGTTCGCTGTCACCCGAGGAACGCCCGGCAATGGGTCAGCTTGTAAACGAGGCAAAACAAAAGCTTGAAGCCTTGATAGCGGAGAAAAAGGCTCAGATGAAAGAAAAAGCCACCGAAATGCGCCTTAAGGCTGAAACGGTGGATATAACTATGCCGGCAAAGCCTGTTAAAACAGGCGGTATACACCCCTTAAACCATGTTGTAAACGATATGATAGACATTTTTATGTCTATGGGCTTTGATGTGGTTGACGGACCCGAGGTTGAGACCGACCACTATAATTTTGAGTGCCTTAATGTTCCCGCGGATCATCCGGCAAGGGATATGCAGGACACATTCTATCTCGGCGAAAACCTGCTTTTACGCACGCAGACCTCCGCGGCTCAGATAAGAACAATGGAAACAAGGAAACCGCCGATAAGGGTAATATGCCCCGGCAGAGTTTACAGGGCAGACGAGGTTGACGCAACCCATTCTCCCGTATTCCACCAGCTTGAGGGGCTTGTGGTTGACAAGGGTATCACAATGTGCGATTTAAAGGGCGTGCTTGAGCAGTTCGCTCAGGAGATATACGGAAAGGACACAAAGGTCCGCTTCCGTCCGTCCTTCTTCCCGTTTACGGAGCCGAGCGTTGAAGTGGATGTTTCGTGCAGTGAATGCGGCGGTAAGGGCTGCCGCGTATGCAAGGGCGCCGGTTGGATAGAAATATTAGGCGCGGGTATGGTACATCCGAATGTGCTGAGATCCTGCGGAATAGACCCCGATGTATACACGGGCTTTGCGTTCGGAATAGGTATTGACCGTATAACCACCACACGCTATAAGATAAGCGACATCCGCCTGCTTTTCGAGAACGACAAGCGTTTCTTGGAGCAGTTTTAAGGAGGTAAGGGCAGAATGAAGATTTCACTTAAGGCTTTAAAATATTATGTTGATATAAATGTACCTGTCGAGGAGCTTTGCGACCGTATGGTAATGGCAGGCTTTGAAATTGAGGAAATGGAAAAGCAGGGCGATAATATCAAAAATGTCGTTGCGGCAAAAATTCTTAAAATAACTCCCCACGGCAACAGCGACCATTTGCAGATATGCCAAATGGATGTCGGTAAGGACGAGCCTGTGCAGATAGTTACGGGAGCGCAGAATATAAGCGAGGGCGATTATGTACCCGCGGCGCTTGACGACAGCTACCTGCCGAACGGCGCGCATATAGTGGCGGGCAAATTAAGGGGCGAGGAGTCAAACGGAATGCTCTGCTCTGGCGGAGAGCTCGGTCTTACCGAGGATGATTACGAGGGTGCCGCCGTAAACGGAATACTTATCTTAAAAGGCGAGCCCGTTCCCGGCACGGATATGCGCGAGGTTCTGGGACTTGACGACTATATCATTGACTTTAAGATTACCGCAAACCGACCCGACTGCAACTGCTTCTTGGGCGTGGCAAAGGAAATTTCCGTTGTACTCGGTACAGAGTTTAAGGCGCCGTGTCCCGAATATAAAACGGCAGGGCAGAATGTATCCGACTATATAAGCGTTGAAGTGCGCAATTTCGACCTTTGCCCCCGTTATATAGGCAGGGGTGTTA
>DKDS01000015.1:0-1778 GCA_002451855.1 Ruminococcaceae bacterium UBA6842
CTATTCAATAACACTGCTGCTGTCATAGCCCTGCTCCGCAAAGAAATGAACCGCGGCTTCGGGGTCCTTGCGCTTGGAAATTTTGCGTTTTGCGCCGCCGTCCAGCTTCATAATAGGGGAAATGTGACCGTATTTCGGTGGCTTAAAACCTAAAAGCTTGAAAAGCTGTAGGTGCTTCGGAACGGATGAGATCCATTCGTCGCCCCTTAAGACATGTGTGGTGCGCATTAAATGGTCGTCAACAGCGTGCGCAAAATGATATGTCGGTATACCGTCGGATTTTAAAATAACAAAATCCTCGTCATTCTCGGGCATTTCTATTTTTCCCTTAACGCAGTCGTCAAAAACAACCCTGTTTTCCTCGCTGCCCGGTGACTTTAACCTCACCACATAAGGCTTGCCCTCGTTAATGAGCGCTTCGGCTTCGTCTGCGGTTATATTCCTGTGCTTTGCCCATTCGCCGTGATAGCCGGTGCGTATTTTACGCTCCTCTTGTATTCTGCGTACCTCGTCAAGCTCCTCGGCGGTACAGAAGCAGGGGTAGGCAAAACCCTTGCGTATAAGCTCCTTTGCGTAGGTCTGATATATCTCCGCACGGTCGCTCTGCTTATAGGGACCGTATTCACCCTTTTGCTCGCTGCCGCTTATAAAGCCCTCGTCTATGGTAATTCCGAAACGGTCAAGACCGTCTATAATATCCTCAATGCCGCCCTCGACCTCACGCTTCTTGTCGGTATCCTCAATCCTTGTGTAAAATACACCGCCCGTAGAGGTGGCTGTAATACGGTTTACAAGCGCAGTAAACAGCGTGCCCAAGTGCAGATAGCCTGTTGGGCTCGGCGCAATTCTTGTAACCCTTGCGCCTTCCTTAAGCTCTCTCGGCTTATAAAGCTCTTCATAATAATCAGGCGTCTTTTTTATATCAGGGAGCAGCAGCTCCGCCATTCTCTCGTTTTCGTTCATAGTTTTCACTTTACCCTTAATTAATCGTTATTGAGCAGCTTGTTAAGCTCCTTCATAAATGTGTTTATATCCTTAAACTGGCGGTAAACCGAGGCAAAACGCACATACGCTACCTCGTCTATCTTTTTAAGCTTTTCCATAACAAGCTCGCCGATTTTTTCACTGCTTACCTCACGGTCAAGTGAATTCTGAAGCGTTGTTTCAATCTCGTCAATGAGCGTATCAAGCGTATCTATCGATACCAGACGCTTTTCACACGCACGCAAAAGCCCCGTCATAAGCTTGTCCCTGTTGAACGCCTCACGGGATTTATCTTTTTTGATTACGATTATCGGCAGACTTTCTATAATTTCATAGGTTGTAAAGCGCTTGGCGCAGTTCAAACATTCACGGCGGCGGCGGATGCGCTGTCCCTCGTCTGTTGGTCTTGAATCTATGACCTTACTTTCTTCATAACCGCAAAAAGGACATTTCATTTTAATTTCTCCTCACATTTTCTTTAAAAAACACTTGTATTATACTATATATAGTAGTAAAATACAAGTAAAAATAATCACATTAAGGAGAATATCATGGCAAATATTCAGCTTACAATGCCCGCGACAGGCGACACCGTAGCAACAATGCATACAAGTATGGGAGATATTAAAATCAAGCTTTTCCCCGACAAAACTCCGAAAACAGCTGAGAATTTTATAACTCACGCTAAAAACGGCTATTATAACGGTCTTAAATTTCACCGTGTTATAAAGGATTTTATGATTCAAGGCGGCGACCCGCTCGGCAACGGCACAGGCGGCGAATCGATATGGGGC
>DKDS01000015.1:1832-4313 GCA_002451855.1 Ruminococcaceae bacterium UBA6842
ACGAATTTGACCCCGACCTCCACAATTTAAGAGGCGCGCTTTCAATGGCAAACGCAGGTCCCGGAACAAACGGAAGCCAGTTCTTTATTGTTCAGGCGGATGAAGCACCGGCAGCTATGCTTGAGCAGATGAAGGACCTTGCCGACAGCGGTTTCCCGACCGAGGTAAGGGAGGCTTACGCAAAGCTCGGCGGCACTCCGTGGCTTGATTTCCGTCACACAGTATTCGGTCAGGTATACGAGGGTATGGATGTTGTGGACGGCATTGCCGCGGTTGATACCGTAAACGATGTCCCGACAGACGATGTAATAATCAATTCCATTGATATAACGGTATTATAAAAAATAAGGCGCCCAGTGCGCTTTATTTTTATTAGGCAGGGAGTTTTTAATTTGATTAACGCTTGTATTCGGTCGGCTGAAAAAAATGACTTAAACAATATTATGCAAATATATTCCGCAGCACGGGAATTTATGGCGAAAAACGGCAACCCTAATCAGTGGGGAAAAGCCTTTCCGCCGAAAGAGCTTGTTGTAAGCGATATAGAAAACGGCGGGCTGTTTGTAATAGAAGAAAACGGCAGTGTACACGGGGTTTTTGCGTTTATAATAGGGAATGACCCGACCTACTCCGTTATTGAAAACGTGAGCTGGCTAACTGATACCGAATACGGCGCTATACACCGCGTCGCAAGCGACGGCAAGATGCACGGCGTACTGTCAGCCGCGGTCGGATTTTGCCTTACAAAAATTTCGCACCTGCGAATTGATACGCATAAAGACAATAAGGTTATGCAAAGGCAGATACTGAAAAACGGCTTTACCCAGCGCGGAACAATCTATACCGATGACGGCAGTCCGAGAATTGCATATGAACGCCTGTAAAAAGAAAGGAAAATACTGTGGAAAAATTTGAACTTGTATCAAAATATAAGCCGACAGGCGACCAGCCCGAGGCTATTGAAAAGCTCACAGAGGGTGTAAAAAACGGTTTAAAGGAACAGGTTTTGTTAGGCGTTACGGGTTCGGGCAAGACCTTTACAATGGCGAATATTATCGCTAATGTCAACCGCCCTACGCTTGTCTTGGCGCACAACAAAACCCTTGCGGCACAGTTATGCAGTGAGTTCCGTGAATTTTTCCCGAATAACGCCGTTGAATACTTTGTGTCCTACTACGATTATTACCAGCCTGAGGCTTATATACCGGGAAGCGACACATATATCGAAAAGGATTCCGCAATCAACGACGAGATAGACAAGCTCCGTCATTCCGCCACCTGCGCGCTTTCCGAACGCCGAGATGTTATTATAGTGGCAAGCGTTTCCTGTATTTATTCACTTGGCGACCCTATTGATTACAAAAGTATGGTTATATCGCTTCGCACGGGAATGGAAAAGAGCCGTGACGAGCTGCTGCATAAGCTTGTTGATTTGCAGTACGAGCGAAATGATGTAAATTTTGTCCGCAACAAGTTCCGTGTAAGGGGAGATACGGTTGAAATATACCCCGCAAACGCATATGAAAACGCAATCAGAGTAGAATTTTTCGGTGATGAAATCGACCGTATAAGCGAAATCAACACCGTAACGGGCGAGGTCAAGGCGTTTCTTTCCCATGCGGCGATTTATCCCGCGTCGCATTATATAGTCTCTCACGACAAGCTTGAGGAGGCGCTTGCCGAAATCAAGGAGGAAATGGAAGAAAGAGTAAAATTCTTCAATGAGAACGGACAGCTGATTGAGGCGCAGCGCATCCGTCAGCGCACCGAATACGATATTGAAATGCTCCGTGAAATCGGCACCTGTAAGGGTGTTGAAAACTATTCGAGAGTGCTGTCACGCAGAAAACCCGGCAGTATGCCGTCAACTCTGCTTGACTATTTTCCCGATGATTATTTACTTTTTGTAGACGAATCCCATGTTACCTTGCCGCAGGTAAGAGGTATGTACGGCGGCGACCGCGCGAGAAAAGAAAATCTTGTAAAATACGGCTTCAGGCTTCCGTCGGCATTTGATAACCGTCCGCTTAACTTTGAGGAGTTTTATAACCATGTAAATCAAGCTGTCTTTGTTTCGGCAACACCCGGCGAATTTGAAAAGGATCACGCCGCGCAGATAGTTGAGCAGGTTATCCGTCCTACGGGACTTCTTGACCCGCTTATTTCGGTGCGCCCGTCCGAGGGACAGATAGACGACCTTGTTTCCGAAATCAATATGCGAACCGCAAAAAAAGAGCGAGTGCTGATTACAACACTCACTAAAAAAATGGCGGAGGACCTTACCGATTACCTTTTGGGGCTTGATATTAAGGTCAAATATATGCATTATGACATTGACACAATGGAAAGAATGGAAATAATAAGGGATTTGAGGCTTGGCGAGTTTGATGTACTTGTCGGTATAAACCTTTTGCGTGAGGGTCTTGATATACCCGAGGTGTCCCTTGTGGCTATCTTAGACGCCGATAAAGAAGGCTTTTT
>DKDS01000015.1:4360-4751 GCA_002451855.1 Ruminococcaceae bacterium UBA6842
GGCAGAGCGGCAAGAAACGCCCACGGCGAAGTAATAATGTATGCCGACAGCGTTACCCCGTCAATGGAAAGGGCAATTTCCGAAACCGAACGCCGCCGCACCATACAGAACCGTTACAACGAAGAACACGGCATTACCCCCGAAACGGTTATAAAGGATGTACGCGATATAATAGAAATAGGTCAAAAGGTTAAATCGGATAAGCCTGTCTCAAAAATGTCAAGGCTTGAACGCGAGGCGGAAATCAAACGCCTTACAAACGAAATGAAGCAGGCGGCAAAAATTCTTGAATTCGAGCATGCCGCATATCTGCGTGATAAGATAAATAAGCTAAGAAATCAGAAATAGCTTTATAAAAAACAGTAATCCGAGCAGGAAAAACAATATACCC
>DKDS01000015.1:4788-6727 GCA_002451855.1 Ruminococcaceae bacterium UBA6842
CGTTAACGCTATCGCAAAAATTTTTAAGCCCTTGCTTTTAAAGCTCTTATTTTCATCCGAGCTTAGCGTATTTGTAAAGTCAACTGCCTGCACACAGTAAATTACACATACGACCGACAGTACCATAAACCATAATATTCCGATAAAAATAAGACAAGACATTATATAACAACCCCGTTTTTAGTATTTCCTTTGTTTGTGTAACAAAATGTAACATAATTAGTGTAACAAATTGTTACGATATTGTCAAGAGGTGTATTAAATGATTTACCTTAAGACAATAAGAAAACAGAAAAACCTAAACCAGTTAAAGGTTGCAATGGATCTTAATATTTCACGGGAAGCGCTTTCGCATTATGAAAACGGAAAGCGGGAACCGAGTCTTGCCATGCTGCAAAAAATGTCCGAATACTATAATGTTTCAATCGATTATCTTATAACGGGTCACGAATTTAAGAAAAAATAGTTTACTTTTAAACGGTTTTGCGGTAGAATAATAGGCGAACATTTGTTTTTATTATTTATATGGGCATACTGTATTTAAAGGGGATATTTTTTTGGCAAACGATAAAATTGTAATTCACGGCGCAAGGGAACACAATTTAAAAAATGTAGATGTTGAAATTCCGAGAGACAAGCTGATTGTTTTTACGGGGCTTTCGGGCAGCGGTAAATCGTCGCTTGCTTTTGATACAATCTACGCCGAGGGGCAGAGAAGATATGTCGAGTCGCTTTCCTCGTACGCAAGGCAGTTTTTGGGTCAGATGGAAAAGCCGAATGTCGACAGTATAGACGGGCTTTCTCCCGCAATTTCAATCGACCAGAAGACCACCTCGAAAAACCCGAGGTCAACGGTAGGTACGGTAACGGAAATATACGATTATTTAAGACTTTTGTACGCAAGGGTCGGCATACCACACTGTCCTGTCTGCGGAAAGGAAATAAAGCGCCAGACAACCGACCAGATTGTGGACCGAATTATGGAGTTGCCCGCCGGTTCTAAAATTCAAATTCTTTCACCCATTGTAAAAGGGAGAAAGGGCGAGCATACAAAGGAGCTTGAAAAGGCGAGAAAGCAGGGCTATGTAAGGGTCCGCATTGACGGAAATATCTATGATTTATCGGAAGAAATAAAGCTTGAAAAGAACAAAAAGCATATAATCGAAATAGTGGTGGACCGACTTGTAGTCAAGGAGGAAATCCGTTCACGGCTTGCGGACAGCATAGAAACCGCAACCGAGCTGTCGGGCGGTCTTGTAGCCGCGGATGTTATAGGCGGCGAGGAGCTTCAGTTCTCGCAAAGCTTCGCCTGCGACGAGCACGGCATAAGTATACCCGAGCTTACTCCCACAATGTTCTCCTTTAACAGTCCTTTCGGTGCCTGTCCTACCTGTACGGGACTCGGAATATTCATGAAGGTAAACCCCGCCCTTGTTATAAACGACGATTCTAAGTCGCTTGTCGACGGCGCAATCAGGGCTTCGGGCTGGGGTGTGAACTCTTGGTTTTACCCTGATTCCGGCTCTATCGCCACAATGTATTATAACGGACTTGCGGAGCATTACGGCTTTGATATTAACACGCCTTACAGGGATTTGCCCGAGGAAGTAAAAAACGCCGTTCTGTACGGAACAGGCGATACAAAGCTAAAGCTTAAAAGAAGCGGCGATTTCGGCAGAGGAAGCTACGAGGCGCCGTTTGAGGGCGTTATCAATAACCTTGAACGCAGATACAAGGAAACAAACAGCGATTATGCCCGTGCGGAAATTGAAAGCTATATGACGGCTTTGCCGTGTCCCGACTGTCACGGTGCAAGACTAAAACCCGAATACCTTGCCGTAACGGTCGGCGGAAAAAACATTAAAGAATTTTGCGATATGTCGGTAACGGACGAGCTTAAATTTATCGATACACTCAGCTTTGGCAGCCGTGACGGTAT
>DKDS01000081.1:0-4593 GCA_002451855.1 Ruminococcaceae bacterium UBA6842
TCACGGCGGTATTTCTTATTTTTTCACTGCTTTTATGTCTTTCGGCGTGCGACCCCGTTGATAAGAATTACGCTTCGTCCTCAGTCTCGCTGTCAGATACCTCAAGCACCGCAAAAAAGGTTCCCGATAATGTCAAGCGCCCCAAAATAATGTCGGACGACAAAATTATGCCGCAGTATGTCGACATCAGCGTTTTTGACGAGGAGAATTATTCCGATATATACCTCGGAAAAAAATTCAAGCTTGACGCGCACTTTGCCGATAATGAGTTTTCCGTTCCCACATCACTCACCGTTTTAGAGAAGCTTGGTTGGACGCTTGAGGAAAACAGCGCTTACGATAAGGAATCGCTTGTTTATGCGGGCGACTCGGTAGATACGGTATTTGTAAACGCAAACGGCGTTAAAATTGAGGCTAAGTTCTACAATTCCTCGAAAAGCTCGGTAAAGCTTAAGGAATGTAACATAGTAAGGTTTAAAATCACCAATGATTTTTATACCTCACCGGACAGCTACACACAGTTCAATATCAACGGTGTGAACAATAAAATGGCTGTTACGGACATCATCGATACCCTCGGAACACCGTCGCATTTTTACGGAATTTCCGAGACCGATTATTATCTTGACTATTTCATTTCCGAAAAGGACCGCCGAAACGGTATCACTGTTTATATAAATCCGGCTGATGACGCAATAACGGCAATAGAATTTTCTTATTACAAATAACAGCTGCGGCAAGTAAACTTGCCGCATTTTTTAAAGGATGAAGAATTATGAAACAACCTTTTTTACCCGCGGACATACTTTTACCCAAAAGCGGCTTTGAAAAATGGGCTGTAATAGCCTGCGACCAGTACACATCGGAGCCCGAATACTGGAAATCCGCCGCAGATTATATCGGCAATGCGCCGTCCGCCTTAAATCTCGTTTTCCCCGAGGTTTATTTATCGGATGATAATTCCGAAAAAATTTCCGAAATAAACGGAAATATGAAAAAATATATAGACGGCGGCGTTTTCAATGAATTTAAAAACACCTTTGTTTACATAAAGCGCACCGTAACCGGCGGAAAAATCCGAAGGGGTGTTATGGGGCTTATAGATTTGTGTGATTATTCGTACGAAAAAGGCAGCAAAACGCTTATAAGGGCAACCGAGGAAACCGTACCCGAGCGTATACCGCCCCGTGTTGAAATACGAAAGGACGCTCCGCTTGAGCTTCCGCATATAATGCTTTTGATAGACGACCCCGATATGACGGTAATCGCGCCGCTTGACAAAAAAACCGAGGGCGAAAAACCGCTTTACGATTTTGATTTAATGCTGAACGGCGGTCACATAACAGGCACGGCGCTTAGTGAAAAAGCCGCCGCCGAAATGCAGAAAGCTCTCGGCGCCCTTATTGAAAACAGCGAGGATAAACTGCTTTTCGCCGTGGGCGACGGCAACCATTCCCTTGCCGCAGCAAAGGAGTGCTATCACATAAATAAATCGGAAAAATCACGCTATGCGCTGGTCGAAATGGTTAATATACATGACGAATCGCTCGAATTCGAACCTATTTACCGTGTAATCTTCGGCGCCGACCCCGAAAGGGTGATACACGATTTTACGGAATTTTCGGGCGGCAATTATAACGGAACGGACGCACAGGAGTTTACCTGTGTTTACGGCGGCCGTGAACGGAAAATATCCGTGAAGTCCTCGTCAAAGCTGTGCGTGGGTACACTGCAAAGGTTTATTGACAAATATATAAAGGAAAATCCGAGCCTTAGGGTCGATTACATACACGGGGAAAATTCGTTGCGTTTACTTTCGGAAAAGCCAGATACCGTCGGCTTTATCTTTGACGGTATGAAAAAAAGCGAGCTGTTCGACGCTGTTAAGCAGGACGGCTCCCTCCCAAGAAAAACATTTTCAATGGGACACGCAAACGACAAAAGATTTTACCTTGAGGCAAGGCTTTTGTAAAACAAAAAACGCGGGAGCGAATTTCGCTCCCGCGTTTTTTATACTTATTATGACTGCGCGGTATTTGTATTGCCCGAAAGCTCAGGCGGAGCCTTGCGGTCGGTGCCGTCCGATTTACCGGGTCCGCCCGAGGGCGGATCTCCCGCGGAATTTCCTTTGCCGAATCCGCCGCCCTGCTGTCCCTGCGCTCCTCCGCCCATTCCGCCTTTGTTTCCGGCTGTTCCGTAGGTTGTGGAGACAGAGCTTATTTCTACACTGTTTGTGCTTTCCGCTCCCGAAACCTTGCCTGAGCTTGTATATCCGTTTTTATCACATTCACTTACGGTTCCGCCGACAGAAAGCGTGTAGCTGCTGCCCTTTTTAAGCTCGGGCGAGCTTATAACCACATTCGTGTACTGCTTTGACGGAACAAACGAGGCTATTACCTTTCCGTCAGAATTTGAGAGAGCCACACTGCTGCCGGCTTTCGCCGCGCTTTCAAGCGTATACATAAGCGACGCCTGCGAGGAGCTTTCGGAAAATGTTTCCGCCATACCCGAGCTTCCGCACATAACGACCGTTCCGCCGCTTATTTCCGCAGTTCCGTCGCAGTCAAGCGCACCGTCGCCGTCGCTTGTGGGACCGCTTACAAGCAGTACTCCGCCCGATACGGTGATATTCCCGTTAGAGTCTATTCCGTCTCCCGAAGCGTTTACTGTTATATATCCTCCGCTTATACTGATATATACATCGCTTGAGACATTGCCGTTCGGCATTCCCCCGTTGCCCGAGGTGCTGTTACCGTCCGCGGCATTTATACCGTCGTCGGACGCCGTTATATCCACCGTACCCGAGGTTATACTGACAGTCTTTCCCTCAAGACCTTCATAGGATTTTGTTACAGTTATCTCGCCGCCGTTTATTATAAGCGAATCGTCCGCGTGTATTCCGTCATCACCCGAAGAAAGCGTGAGCTTACCGCCGTTTATTTCAACATCGCCGTTTGAATGGACGGTATCGTCAGCCGAATTTGCGTTAACGGTTCCGCCCTCAATAATGATAAGCTTTTCTGCCTTTATACCCTTTGTGCTTTCATCGTCGGTTTGGGTACTGCTTTCAAACTGTTTCATACCTCCATCGCCGGAAGACACCTTTTCGGGTGCGCCGCCGCCTGATGTAACGGTTATTTCGCCGCCCGAAAGCTTTACCGCGCTTTCCGCCTGTATGCCGTCCTTTGCCGCCGTTAAGGTGCAGGTTCCGGATTCAATATAAACAAAGCCTCTGTCTGCGTCCTCACTGTTTGTTGATTTGATTGCGTCCGCACCCGAATTTACGGTGATTGCGGCGTCCTTTATCTTTACACAGTCCTTGCCCTCTATTGCGCTTCCCACGCTTTTTGCGTTAAGGGTAAGTCCGCAAATAATAAGGTCGTCCTTTGAAGCTGCGGCGCATTTGTAGTTGCCGTTAATATTAAGAACTCCCTCGCCGTTAAGGGTAAGATCCGCCTTGCTGAAAACAGCGGCGTCAACATTTGTCCCGTCGTAATCAGAAGAATATGAAGCCCCGTCGGACACGGTATTTTCAGTACCCTTATATGCGGTTATGAATACCTTGTCGGCACTCTTTATATATATTGCCGGTCCGTTTTCATTTGATATTTCGGCGTTTTTAAGCACCAGCCTTACCTTAGCGCTGTCGGGCGCTTCCACCGTAACCGAGCTGTGCCGACCGCTTATAACATAGGTTCCCGCCGCCGTTATTTTTACACTGTCCTCACTGTCGCTTACGGTCTTCGCTTCGGAATCGTCATAATCGTATTCGGTATCGCTCTTTGAAAAATCAAAATCCATATCGGCGGTGGAAACAGACGAATCCTTCTTGCTGCCCGAGGAGGTCAGTACGCTTGCCGTATTTTTGCCGCCGCACGAAGAAAGAATAAGAGCCGACAAAATAATAGACAGTATTACACTTAATTTTTTCATAATAATCACAGCTCCTCGTTTGAAACCGTACGGTAATTGCACACAATTTCAAGATTTCCGTTTCTGCAACGGATGTTGTCTATAAATTCCTTTTCCTTTTTAACATCCTTAAGCTTTACCGTATAGGTAAGCTGATATAAGCTGCCAAGGCCCGAGGTTTTCACCTTTTCAAGCTTCCTTGAAGAGGTGTACTTACCGAACAAATCATCAAAAACTTCAGTATAGTCAAGGTCTTCGGGTATGGTTATTTTAAGCGAGCGCTCGTTTTCGGGCTGTTCGCCGAAGCGTGTGAAAGTGTAAACGGTCTCAGTTGCACATATTATTATAACAAAAACAAGCGCTACGCCTATATACCCCACGCCTGCCGCAAGCCCGGCGGCAAGTGCCGTGAAGATATTAAGTATTTCCTTTGCGCTTCCCGGTGCCGAACGGAAACGGACAAGCGAAAATGCTCCGGCAACGGCAACACCCGTGCCGAGATTGCCGTTTACAAGCATTATTACAACCTGAACAATAGCGGGCAAAAGCGCAACCGTTACCGAAAATCCCTTTGAGGAACCGCCCGGTAAGCCGTGGCAAAGCGATATTATAAGTCCCGATACAAGAGAAACCGCCGTACACACCGCAAAAGCCCCCGCGGTTATTCCGTTTGTTATCACG
>DKDS01000081.1:4627-5654 GCA_002451855.1 Ruminococcaceae bacterium UBA6842
GAATGCTGTCAAGCACAGTAATCCTCTCCCTTTAATAATTGTTTTTTCTCTTTTGTTATGCTTTTATATGCCGCGCCGTACTTTGAAAATGACACAGGGTAGATTTTAAGCTCGGATAAAATCCTTGTAAAATCTTTGGGCATAGCTCCCGCGGTTTTTACTTCCATAAGATACAGACCGTTTTCAAGCAGGCGTTCGCCGTACACACCGTTCTTAAGCTCCAAATCGTAATCACGGTATATTATGTCGCTGTCAAAGGTAAATCTTATATTGCGGTCTTCCCTGTCATAATAAGCCGTGCGTTTATAAAAGAGGCACACTGCGGGAACAAGCTCACCGTAAAAATCCTTGAAATAATCTATTTCTCTTTTGATTTGCGAGCTGCAGATATTGTTTTCCTCGCATTTCATATAAAGCACGGCGTTTTTATAATCCGTTTCAAGCCGCCTTTTATAAACAATACCCTTATACTTTTTCTTAAGCTCCGCAAAGCAAACGCTGTGGTCCTTCGGTACCCCGTATGTCCTTATCCGAAGCTTTTCTTTATATGTCGGCTTTTCAAGTGAACGGCGGATAAGAAGACTGTCCGGCGTATCGTAATATATATTGCATACAAGGCTTTCTCCGTACTCATCGGGCACGGTATTGTATGAAAGCAGATCCCTAACGCAACGGTATTGCTCGCTGTCCAAAAGATACTTTTTTTCATATCTCTTAAAAACCGTTTGGAACATATCGCTCATCTCCTTTTTTCGTCTGATTAAAGTTTATAAAAATAATTTCATCAACAAATGAACTTAAAATTAACAAGTTTAACGGAAATTTAACATTTCACGCCCTGTTATAAAGCGGTAATTTTTCAAATAAAAACTTGACAAAGAGTAAACATAAAGATATAATATACTTTGTGACGATTGAGGTGGGAAAATGCTTATCGATTTAAAACATATTTTTGCAACCGATAACAGCTCCCTGCCGATTGAGTATTCGTTGGATTTGAGCTCCACTGAGGTATCGGGCGTTTATG
>DKDS01000081.1:5677-9780 GCA_002451855.1 Ruminococcaceae bacterium UBA6842
ATCCGCTCAAAAAACCCGTAGCCTTAAGCGGCACCGTTTCCAACAAAGCAAGCCTCGTTGTGCTTGACGCAGTAATAACATACGAATACAGCGCTCCGTGCGACCGCTGCGGTACCGAAACCAAACGGGCGCATACATTAAGACTTAACAAGTCACTTGCGGTTTCCATTGAGGGCGAGGAGAGCGACAGCATCCTTACCGTCCCCGATATGAAGCTTGATTTGGACGAGCTTTTGTATTCCGAGGTTATCGTAAATCTTCCCATGAAGCACCTTTGTAAGGAGGACTGCAAGGGAATATGTCCGAAATGCGGCAAGAATCTTAACGAAGGCAAATGCGGCTGTCCCGAAAAAGAGATAGATCCGAGGCTTTCGGCTTTAGCCGAATTGCTTAATAACTGATAACAGTCAGTCTACTATTATAAGGAGGTGCTCAAAGTGGCAGTACCAAAGAGAAAAACCTCTAAGGCAAGAAGAGATAAGAGAAGAAACAACCTTTGGAAGCTTAACGCTCCCACACTGGTTAAATGCTCAAACTGCGGTGAATATAAGCGTCCGCACAGACTTTGCTCTGCCTGCGGCCATTACGATGGACGTGAGGTAGTTAAGGTCGGCGAGTAATCTTACCGCACTATCTTCGTACGAGGGGCAGAGGGGGAGTTTATCCTCCTCTGTTTTTTAAATTGATAAGGAGGCGCATTTATGGCAAAACCGGTAGTTGCGGTGGTGGGAAGACCGAATGTCGGTAAATCCACCCTGTTTAATAAGCTTATAGGAAAGCGGCTTTCCATAGTTGACGATACGCCCGGAGTTACACGCGACCGCATTTACGGCGACGCGGAATGGCTCGGCAAAAAATTCATGCTTGTCGATACCGGAGGAATAGAGCCCGATAACGGCGATGTTATACTTTCGGGTATGCGCGCTCAGGCACAGCTTGCGATAGACACCGCCTCGGCGATAATCTTTGTTACCGATATTAATTCGGGCGTCACCGCAACTGACGCGGAGATAGCCTCGATGCTTCAAAAAAGCGGCAAGCCGGTAGTACTTTGCGTTAATAAATGCGACGGCATCGGCGAACCGCCTGCAGAGATTTACGAGTTTTACAATTTGGGCATAGGCGATCCCCTCCCCGTCTCCTCTGTTCACGGTCACGGTACAGGCGATCTGCTTGACGAGGTAATAGCCCATATACCCGAAAGCGAGTTTGACGAGGATGACGAGGATGTAATAAATGTTGCCGTAATCGGCAAACCGAACGCCGGAAAATCCTCGCTTATAAATAAAATATCGGGCGAGGAGCGTTCCATCGTGTCGGACATTGCCGGCACTACAAGGGACGCCATAGATACCGCGGTAGAGCGTGACGGCGTTAAGTATAATTTTATAGATACCGCGGGGCTCAGAAGAAAAAGCCGTGTTGACGATAAAATAGAAAAATACAGTATTCTGCGCGCCCAAATGGCGATTGAAAGAGCCGATGTATGCGTTATTATGATTGACGGCAAGGAAGGCTTTACCGAGCAGGATTCAAAGGTTGCGGGGCTTGCTCTGGAAGAGGGAAAGGCTTGCATTATCGCGGTAAACAAGTGGGACGCCGTTGAAAAGGACGGCAGAACAATGGACGAAACAAGAAAATCGCTGATGAAGGATTTTTCCTTTATGTCCTATGCCCCGATAATCTTTATTTCCGCAAAAACAGGTCAGCGAATAGACCGTCTTTTCGAGCTTATCAAATATGTAAACGAGCAAAACACTATGCGTATCTCAACGGGTATGCTCAACGATATTTTGGCGGACGCCACAGCCCGTGTTCAACCCCCCACCGATAAGGGTAAGCGGCTCAAGATATATTATATGACCCAAGCGTCCACAAAGCCGCCCACATTTGTTTGCTTCTGCAACAAGGCGGAGCTTTTCCATTTTTCGTATCAGCGCTATCTTGAAAATCAGATACGCTCTACCTTCGGTCTTGAGGGTACTCCTATCAGATTTGTAATTCGTGAAAGGGGCGAAAAATAATGTGGCTTTTATGTGTAGGCGCGGTCATTGCGGCTTATCTGCTCGGAAGCATTAATTTTGCCGTTATATTCGCAAACGCCTTTTTAAAAAAGGATGTAAGAAAATTAGGCAGCGGAAACGCGGGTACGACCAATGTAATGCGTACCGCGGGTCTCCTGCCGGGCGTCCTTACATTTATATGCGACGCTCTTAAGGGCTTTGCCGCTTGTTACATAGGAAAAGCAGCGTTTTATTATGCTATGAACAGCGCAGGCGCGGGTGACGCTCACCCGATTTACGGAGCGTATCTCTGCGGTGTTGTTTGTATGCTGGGGCATGTTTTCCCGTTGTTTTTCCAGTTCAAGGGCGGAAAGGGCGTTGCCGTAAGCGTGGGAATTTACGCCGTGTGCTGCCCCAAGGCAATAATAATCGGTCTTACGGTATTTGCGCTGTGCGTTCTTATTATAAGAATAGTATCTTTAAGCTCACTTATCGCTACGGTTACGGTAATTACACTCTCAATAGTGTTTTACGGCTATAACGATTTCAGGATTATCTCCGCGATTTTAAGCATTTCAATGGGTGTTATAATTTTTGCGAAGCACAAGGACAACATAAAGCGCCTTATAAAGGGTGAAGAAAAGAAGATAAGGATACGGAGGCATAACGATGGCTGATATTACCATTTTAGGCTCAGGCGGATGGGGTATGGCGCTCGCCATTTCCGCATTTTCGGGCGGAAACAATGTTACGCTCTGGTCCCCGTTTGAGGAAGAGGTTAAAATGCTCAGCGAAAAAAGGTGCAACGAACGCCTTTTAAGCGGCATAAAGCTTCCCGACGGAATAAACATAACCTCGGATATGTCGGCGGTAAACGGCTCGGCAATAACAATACTCGCAACCCCCTCCACTGTTATCAGGAGCGTTGCGGCGCAGCTTGCGCGTCAAAAAAACTTCGGCATTGCGGTCAATGTTTCAAAGGGGCTTGAAAAAGGCACCTTACTTAGACTGTCGCAGGTTATAAAAGAAGAAATACCCGGCGTTAAGGTAGCGGTGCTGTCGGGTCCGTCCCATGCCGAGGAGGTTGCAAGAAGCATACCCACCTCGATAGTTGCGGCTTCCGACTCCCCTGTTTCCGCACAGATAGTGCAGAGTATAATGTCGAGCGATAATTTAAGGGTCTACACATCCGATGATTTAATCGGTGTTGAGCTCGGCGGAGCGCTTAAAAATGTTATAGCCATTGCCGCAGGCTTTTGCGACGGCTTAGGCCTTGGTGACAACACCAAAGCCGCCCTTATTACAAGGGGACTTGCGGAAATGTCGCGCCTCGGTGTTTGTATGGGCGCTAAGGAATATACCTTTGCCGGTCTTACGGGTATAGGTGATCTGGTTGTTACCTGTACCTCAAAGCACAGCCGCAATAACCGTTTCGGTCACAAGGTAGGTACGGGAACTCCGATAAAACAGGCTCTCGAAGAAGTCGGTACGGTTGAAGGCTACTACGCCGCCGATATGGCGTACTCTCTTGCAAGAAAGTATAATATTGAAATGCCTATTATTGAGGAGTGTTATGCCGTTTTATATGAGGGTAAGGATGTAAAAGAGGTTACAAACGACCTAATGCGCCGTCCAAACCGCAGTGAGCACTGAAAAACAGTGATTATTTAAAAAAAAGCTTGATTTTTGGCACATAATCTGCTATTATAATATTTGCTATGTGTTCCGGTTTGTTTACCGGCAAAAGAAAAGGAGGTGCAGACCATGGCTAAATGTGATATCTGCAACAAGGAAATTGCTTTCGGTATTAAGGTTTCTCATTCTCACAGACGCTCTAACAGAACCTGGAAGCCCAATGTAAAAAAGGTAAAGGCAATCGTTAACGGTTCTCCGCGTCGTATCAATGTTTGCACCCGCTGCTTACGCTCGGGAAAGGTTACCAGAGCAATCTGAACTGCAAAAATAACCCTTAGCGAAAGCTAAGGGGTTTTTTGTTTATTAACACAATTAATTGGTGATTTTTATGATAAAGGCAGTATTGTTTGATTTGGACGGAACGCTTGCCGATTCGCTTGCGGACCTGGCGGACAGCACCGATTA
>DKDS01000036.1 GCA_002451855.1 Ruminococcaceae bacterium UBA6842
AAAATACCTGTTATTGCGGTACACGGCGAACAGGACACGACCGTTTTATCACGGGAAAGCGTTATTATGACAGAAAAAATCAATGAAGCCGGCGGCGATGCCGAATTGATTTTGCACAGTGATTTGGGTCACGATGTCTGGACGAGAACTTTCACGGATAAAAAAATATATAAATGGCTTTTAGATAAGCACAGATAGAGAGGAAAGACTTATGAAAGTAACAGATATAAAACCGTTTGTGGTAGATTGCTTCAGAACAAACTTTGTGTTTGTAAAAATTTATACAGACGAGGGCATAACCGGCATAGGCGAGGGTACTCTCGAATATAAAGAAAAAGCCTTTTTGGGCGCTCTTGAGCATATCAAGGAGTACCTTGTGGGTAAAAATCCACTCGATGTAGAACAGCATTTCCATAATATCTACCGTGACGCATATTGGCGCGGCGGACCGGTTTTAATGTCTGCGCTGTCAGCGGTAGAAATGGCATTGTGGGATATTTTGGGTAAAAGCCTTAATGTTCCTGTTTATCAACTTTTGGGCGGAAAGATCAACGATAAGGTCCGTATTTATGTAAACGGTTGGTTTGCGGGAGCTAAAGA
This sequence comes from Ruminococcaceae bacterium UBA6842, assembly GCA_002451855.1. GTDB lineage: Bacteria > Bacillota > Clostridia > Oscillospirales > Acutalibacteraceae > UBA737. The sequence continues at coordinate 601 of DKDS01000036.1, forward strand.
ACCCGAGGAATTTGCCGCAAAGGCGAAAGAAGCAGTTAAGCGCGGCGTTACCGCTATGAAATGGGACCCGTTCGGTAAATCATATCTTGATATTTCAAATGCCGCTTTGGATAAGGCGCTCCGTTGTGTGGCGGCAGTCCGCGAGGCAGTGGGCAACAGTGTTGATTTGCTTATAGAGGGTCACGGAAGATTTAATATTCCAACGGGAATAAAAATCGCAAAAGAGCTTGAGCAGTTCAAGCCGATGTTCTTTGAGGAACCGACGCCGCCCGACAGCCTTGAAGCCTTAAAAGCGGTAAGAGATAAATCTCCGGTTGCGATTTCGGCAGGAGAGCGACTTTACACCCGTTGGGATTACCGCCGTTTCTTCGATATAATGCCTGCTGACTACATACAACCCGATATTTCCCACGCAGGCGGAATAATGGAGCTTAAAAAGATAGCGGCAGAGGCGGAATGCAGATATATACCTTTTGCGCCGCATAATCCGTCGGGTCCTGTTGCAAATGCGGCTACTTTACAGCTTGCCGCCAACACGCCGAATTTCTGCATACTTGAAATAATGTACAGCGATGTTGAGTGGCGCAAGGATATAACGAACGAAAAACTTGAATATAAGGACGGATATATAACGATACCTGATAAACCGGGTCTCGGAATTGAAATAAACGAGGAAGAATGCTTAAAGCATCCTTATAAACCGCATACCTTAAGGCATTATGACGGAACGCTAACCGATATCCGTCCGGCAAAAACGGAATTCTATTTTTAAAAGGGGCGATTTATTTGGTAATATCATGTATAGGCGACAGCTTGACCGAGGGTGATTACGGAGTTTTCGGGAAGAGCGGTATAGCAAATGTCCACAAAGAAAATTACCCGTATTTTCTTGCTAAATTAACAGGCGCTGAGGTTCGCAATTTCGGTAAGTGCGGTTTCACAAGCACTTCTTACAGAAAGTATTATGAAGATGGTAATGTTGATATTAAAGGCTCCGATGCTGTAATTGTTATGCTTGGAACAAACGGCGGTCTTGACCCTGAAAACGAAACCGACGGAGATCGTGATTTTGATATACTTATAAAGAAAATACAAAATGATGTACCCACAGCAAAAATAGTTTTGTGTACGCCTCCTCATGCAACAAAAAATCGTAAATATTCGAATTTTGGATATGCGGGGAGGGTTGAAAAGGCTGTCGGTTTTGTCAGAAATTACGCTTTAAAGCAAAATTATAAGCTGATTGATGTTGCAAGGTGTCCCGATTTCAACGATGATACAGAAAGTATTATGCAACCGAATGACGGTTTGCATTTCAGTTCGAGCGGTTATAAAAAACTTGCGGAATTTATTGCGGCAAATTTATAAGGTGTAAGATGTTATGAGTAATTATAATATAAGAAAATTCACTCTATGGCCGAAAGGGCTCTGTGATGAGGTGATTGTTACAGAGGTACTGCCGAAAAATAAAACCTCAAACTGTGCGATTATCGTCTTTCCTGGTGGCGCTTATGCCGCTTTGTGCGGATATGAGGGCAAGGATTATGCCTGTTTTTTTGCTGAAAACGGTATAGTATCATTTTCAGTTGATTACAGAGTTAAGACTCATAAATATCCCGAACAGTTAAGCGATGCAAGACGGGCGGTACAGTATGTGCGCGCAAATGCCGAAAAATACGGTATAGATAAAGACAAAATAGCTGTAATAGGTTCTTCGGCAGGCGGACATTTGGCAGCGTTGCTTTCAACGAGCAGTGATAATCTTGCAAGTGAGATAAATGATGCCGTATCTGTAGAAAACTATATGCCTAATGCTCAAATTCTATGTTATCCTGTGATATGCAATCCCGAATTTAAAGGAATTTCACACAGTGTCAGCTATAAAAACCTGTTGGGAGATAATTTTTATGACTTATCAGGGAGTGTCGACCCTTGTATTCTTATACGGGATGATACGCCGCCGGCATTTATTTG
>DKDS01000078.1:0-14368 GCA_002451855.1 Ruminococcaceae bacterium UBA6842
GCAACCCGTATTTATGTGCGAATACGCTCACGCCATGGGCAACGGACCGGGAGGTATGTGGGATTACTGGAACGCGATTTACGAAAACAAAAAGCTTATAGGCGGCTGTATCTGGGAGTGGGCTGACCACACGGTTATGGTTGACGGCGTAGCCAAATACGGCGGCGATTTTGAGGGTGAACTGACGCATGACGGCAATTTCTGCTGTGACGGTATGGTTTTTGCGGACAGAAGCCTTAAATCAGGCTCGTATGAGGTTAAAGCCGCTTACGCTCCGTTCCGCATCAAGTGGGATAACGGCACATTAAAGCTTAAAAACTGCTTTGACTTCCTCTCGTTCGACGGATTTACATTTGAATATACGGTAACGGCAGACGGCGAAAGCCTTGAAGACCGCATAGTGAGGGTAAACACAAAGCCGGGCGACGAATTTTCGGTCACCCCGTCGGCGGCACTTCCCGAGACCTGCCGCTTGGGCTGTTTTGTTACGGTTAAGATGACAGACGCGGACGGATTTGAGTTTGCCACGCTTGAAGAACGCCTGCCCGTTAAAGTTGTTAACGGCGAAAGCAGTTCCGTACCGCTTTCCGTTACGGAAAGTGAATTTGATATTACAGCCGAGGGCGAAGGCTTTAAATATGTGCTTTCAAAACAAACAGGCACCTTTATAAGCATAGTTAAAAACGGCAAAGAATTGCTTGAAGCGCCTATGAAGCTTTCGTATTTCAGGGCAACTACCGACAACGATCGCAATATAAAGGCATTGTGGGACAGAACGAACATTTGGCAGGGCGAAAATTTCGACTGTGTTTTTAACAAGGTATATTCCTACAAAATAAACGGCAACCGTGCGGAATTTACAATGTCTGCCGCCGGTGTTTCAAGAAAACCGTTTTTTAATTACACGCTTTGCTATGAATTTTTTGACGATGGCGGAGCTTCGGTGGATCTTGACGGTAAAATACGGGAGAATGTTGTATGGCTGCCAAGGCTCGGGTTTGAGCTTAAGCTGCCGTATGACACTTCGAAATTCAGATATTTCGGCAACGGACCTATGGACAGCTACCGCGATATGACCCACCACGGCATTACGGCGTGGCACGAAAGCGACGCGGACCGTGAGTATGTAAACTATATCCGTCCGCAGGAGCACGGAAACCACTGCGGCTGCCGCGAGCTTGAGATTGAAAATTCACTTAAATTCTCTGCGGAAAACACTATGGAAATATCCGTACTGCACCACAGTATAGAGCAATTAACAAAAGCCGAGCATACCGATGAATTACCGACCCCCGACGGCACATATGTAAGGGTCGATTACAAGGTATCGGGCATAGGCTCAAATTCCTGCGGTCCGCAGCTGCCCGAAAAATACAGACTTTCCGAAAAGGACATTTCCTTTAAATTTAAAATGTCTGTTTAAATTCGGATTATTTTCATTTGCTAAAAAACGATTGCCGCAAGCGATTTTGTTCGCTTGCGGCAATCGTTATATTTATTTGAAAGTGATTGTTAAATCTAAGTCAACCGCCGAGATACGCCTTTTTAATAGCCTCGCTCTCGGCAAGCTCCTTGCCTGTGCCCGAAAGGGTAATTCTGCCCGATTCAAGAACATAGGCGCGGTCGGCAATCTGAAGCGCCATTTCCGCATTCTGTTCAACAAGAAGAATGGTAGTTCCGGCCTCGTGCAGCTCCTTTATTATATCAAATATCTGCTGTACCAGTATCGGTGCCAGACCCATTGACGGCTCGTCAAGCATTAAAAGCTTAGGCTTGCTCATAAGCGCCCTGCCCATAGCGAGCATCTGCTGTTCGCCGCCCGAAAGCGTGCCGGCAATCTGATTTTTACGGTGCTTAAGACGGGGGAACCTTTTAAATACATCGGCAATTCCGTCCTTAACATAGCCGGGCTGTGTATAAGCGCCCATTTCAAGGTTTTCCTGTACCGTCATCTGCAGGAAAATTCTTCTTCCCTCGGGTACATGCGCCAAGCCCTTTGAAACAAGCTTATATGCGTCGGTGTGAGAAATATCCTCGTCCATAAGGGTAATACTGCCGGTTTTTGAATGCATAAGTCCGGAAATTGTTTTAAGCGTTGTGGACTTTCCGGCGCCGTTCGCACCTATAAGAGCCACTATCTCGTCCTCGTTTACATCAAGCGAGATACCCTTAAGCGCATGGATATTACCGTAGTAAACATTAATATCATCTACCTTAAGCATTACCGTCAGCCTCCTTATCCTTCTTCTTTCCGAGGTATGCCTCAATTACCTTGGGGTTGGATTTAATTTCATCCGGCGTACCCTTTGCGATAATTTTGCCGTGGTCAAGCACGCATATACCCTCGCATATATTCATAACAAGGTTCATATCATGCTCGATAAGCATTACCGCAATACCGAAGGTATCCCTTATACGGCGGATATTTTCCATAAGCTCGGCAGTTTCAGAGGGGTTCATACCCGCGGCAGGCTCGTCAAGCAGTATTATGCTCGGATTTGTCGCAAGCGCTCTTACTATTTCAAGTCTTCTCTGCGCGCCGTACGGAAGCGAGCCTGCTTCCTCGTCTGCCAGATCCGCCATTGAGAAGAAATCGAGCAATTCAAGCGCTCTTGCGTCTGCGGTTTTTTCGGCTTTTTTATAGCCGAACAGATGCGTCACCGAGGCAAAGAAGCCTTCCTTTGTTGAATTGTGAAGACCCACCTTTACATTATCAAGCACCGACATATTGGAGAAAAGCCGTATATTCTGGAATGTACGGGCAATTCCCATACGGTTTACCTGTGATGTGTTTTTGCCTGCGGTCGATTTGCCGTTAAGCATAATCGTTCCTCTGGTAGGCTGATACACATTTGTTATAAGGTTAAAAACGGTTGTTTTTCCGGCGCCGTTAGGACCGATAAGTCCCGCAATCTCGGTTTTTCCCACGGTAAGCGAAAACTCGTCAACCGCGGTAAGACCGCCGAAATCTATTCCCAAATGATGGGTTTCAAGCACGGGGCGTTTGTCAACATCACGCTCGGGAACTATCGCTCCCGACGGATAAGGAACCATTTTATCCATTTGAGCCTACCTCCCCGTTGTTGTTTTTGCGGAAAATTCCGCGTAATTTAAGCTTTGCGTTTTCTACCATAAGCTTGGCCTTCGAGCTGTTTGTAAGCAGCATAACCGCGATAAGCAGTATTGCGTAAATAAGCATACGGAAGTCGCCAACATCACGCAAAAGCTCAGGCAGCATATAAAGCAGTGCCGTAGCGATTATCGTACCGAAGATATTGCCCATACCGCCGAGTACCACGAACACAAGTATGAGTATAGATGTGTTGAAGTTGAACTTTTCAGCGGCAACAGCCGAGAAGTTGAGGGCGTAAAGCGCACCCNNCCGCCATACCAGCAAGCGCCGCGGATGTAATGAAAGCGATAAGCTTATACTTTGTTATGCTTATACCAACCGATTCAGCGGCTATTCTGTTATCCCTGATAGCCGTTATCGCACGGCCCGAACGGCTGTATATAAGGTTTATTACTATAAACAGCGTAAACAGTATAAGTATAAAACCTGCGGTAAAGCTTGCTATCTTATTTATACCGACAGCGCCCTGCGGACCGTTGAGTATGATTCTGCCGCCCTTCATTCCGAGGCTTGCGGCGTCCTTCATATTAACATGAAGACCCTTTGAATCAATACCCACATAAAGACAGTTGATTATATTCTTTATTATTTCGCCGAACGCAAGGGTAACTATCGCAAGATAGTCGCCCGAAAGACGGAGAACCGGTATACCTATGAGACATCCCGCGATACCTGCAAGAATACCGCCGGCAATTATCGCAAGCAGAAGTATAACAGGGTCCGAACCCACCTTGTCCTGCAGGGAAGCCGACAAGATTGCGCCCGTAAAGGCGCCTATGCTCATAAATCCCGCATGACCGAGCGACAGCTCGCCCAATATTCCGACAGTGAGGTTCAGGGATATTGCCATAACTATGTATGTGCATATCGGAACCAGCTGACCGGTTATTGAATAGCTGATAAGTCCCGCGTTTGAAAGCGGAAAAAGCACCGCGAAAAGTATTATAACAAGACCGTAGGTTTTTATGTTGGTGCGGGCGTATTTACTTAAGCCTTTATATTTAGAAGCAATACTCATTTAAACCACCTCACACCTTTTCCGTAATCTTTTTGCCGAGCAAGCCCGTGGGCTTAACAAGAAGCACTATTATAAGCACGGAGAAAACTATTGCGTCGGAAAGCTGTGTGGAAATATACGCTCTGCCGAATATTTCGATTATTCCGAGCAATATACCGCCTATCATAGCTCCGGGGATAGAACCTATACCGCCGAAAACCGCCGCCGTAAACGCCTTGATACCGGGCATTGAGCCTGTGGTAGGAATAAGCACCGGATAGGCAGAACAAAGGAGCACGCCGGCTATCGCAGCAAGCGCGCTGCCTATTGCAAAGGTCATAGAAATTGTACGGTTTGTGTTAATGCCCATTAAAAGCGCCGCGTCCTTATCCTCGGAAACAGCACGCATAGCCTTACCCATTTTCCCCTTCTTGGTAAAGAGCGTGAGGAATACCATTATTACCACGCACGCCGCTATTGTAACAAGCGACTCGGGAGTAATGGTAAGCTGTCCGTCAAATAAGGAAATCGATTTAAACGGCACTACCGAGGTAAACGCCCTCGGAGTGCTGCCCCAAATAATAAGGGCGGCATTTTGCAGAAAATAGCTTACGCCTATGGCGGTAATAAGTACGGCCAATGACGAAGCCTTTCTGAGAGGACGATAAGCAAGTCCTTCAATCATTATACCGAGTATTGTACAAACAGCCATTGAAATAAGTATCGAAATCAGCGCAGGAACGCCTAAAGAGGTCGTACATATGTAGGATATGTACGCACCCACCATAATAACATCACCATGAGCAAAGTTTAGCATCTTTGCTATTCCGTAAACCATGGTGTAACCCAGAGCAATTATGGCGTAAACGCTTCCGAGACTTATTCCGTTTATCAAGTTGGAAATCAAAGTCATTGCTTACACCCCTTTTTAAAAACAGGAAAAGGGGGTTGAAAATCAACCCCGCTTTTCGGAATTAACTTTTGTTCTGATTATTTATCCATTCCGACATATTTGCCGTCCTTGATTACCATGCCCTTAGGAGACTTGGAAACCTCGCCGGATTTAGCCCATGTCATACCTGTGCCGGTAAGACCGTCAAACTTGAAGGAAGAATCTGTGAACTGCTCGGTAAGAGCCTCGCAGATGTCTGCCGCCTTAGAGTCGGAAGTGATGTTTTTAGCCTTGCAAGCCTCATAGAGAGCATAGATGCAGTCATATGCGTCTGCCGCAAACTGGTTCGGAGTATCGCCGAATTTCTCTTTGTACTTCTTAACGAAGTTCTGTGTCTTTTCGTCAGTCGCGTCTGCGGTGAAGGGAGTTAAGAGCATTACATCCTCTGCAAGCTTGGTATCGAAGTTCTTAACCGTGAGTATGCCGTCCATACCGTCAACACCGAAGAATTTGGGTGTGTAGTTCATCTTTGCGGCCTGAGTTAAGATAAGTGATGCCGGAGTATAGTAGATGGGCAGGAAGAGAAGGTCTGCGCCCTTGTCCTTAGCGTCGTTAAGCTGAGCGGAGAAGTCGCTGTTGGTATCATCCGGGAAGGTTGTAACGCTTACTATCTCAAGACCGAGCTTTTTAGCTTCGGCGTCAAACTTCTGATAGATACCGGTTGAATAAGCGTCACCGTTGTTGTATATAACGGCAATCTTGGTTCCGAGGTTCTGCTCTTTGATGTATTCGGCAGAAGCTACGCCCTGGTTCGGGTCGGTAAAGCACATCTGGAACACATTGTCCTTACGCTGAATGGTAACATTGCCGTCCTTATCGGGCTGACCGCCTATAACATCGGTAGAAGAAGCGGACGGTGTGAGCTGGAATATCTTGTCCGCATTGGTCTCGGTGGAAACCGCGATACAGGGCTTTGTGGTAACAGTACCCATAAGGATCTGCATACCCCAGTCCTTAAGCTTGTTGTAAGCATTGACGGACTTTTCGGGATCGTTTTCATCGTCTTCGAATTTAAGCTCGAATTTTACGGTATCGTCCTTAGCGTTGATTTCTTCAACGGCTATCTCGGCGGCATTTTTAACTGCCTGACCGTAAATTGCGGCAGCGCCGGTTATCGGTCCTATTCCGCCGACCTTGATCTTGCCGTCCGAACTACCGCTGTCCTTTGAGCCGCAGCCGGCCATAGCGGTAAGAACGAGAGCGGCAGATACTGCTGCACTCATGACTCTTACAAATTTTTTCATTTTGAACAACCTCTTTCAAAGATTTTTTATATTTAACAGCCTGCCGCATTAGGACTGACTGAAAAACACCTAAATTAAAAATGACCTTGCTTTATGAAAAGCAAAGTCAAGCGAGAACCTTTATTTTTATCCCTGCTCTTTCCGGCTTTAGCAAACCGGTATGCTTTTCATACACGCATTATTTTTTACTCTAATAAGTCGTCCGAGGACGACCTGTAGACGAATAATTATGCTAATTATGAAAAGAGACACTGCGCAAACGGCAGTGTCCGAGATAAAGTGCATATTGAAAGCAGACGAAAACGCAGGTGCACAAGCTGCATCTGTTGACTTAGTATATGAACTTTTTGAACTGAAGTTATACATAAGTTTTCGCCTCCCTGTTTGATTGCACTCATTTTATCACACAGGTCTACGCTTGTCAAGCATACTTTTTCAGATTAAAGCAATTTTCCGACATTTAATAAAAATAGCCTAAAACACCTTTGTGTGTTTGTGCATATTTTACATTGCCGCAGCAAATACACACATATATAATATATAAAGGCGATACCTGCACCGCAAAATGCCCAAAACAATGTCCGTTACCGTTCTTTATTGGTTTAAAAGCACGAAAAGAAAAAAATTCAAAAAAACTCTTGCATATTTATTCATTATATGCTATACTTTATGCAACAAAACAAACAAATATGCATTTGGAGGAATGTAAAATGAATAAAAAGGAAATCAAAAAGGTCGTTCTGGCATATTCCGGCGGACTTGACACTTCAATAATTATTCCCTGGTTGAAGGAGAATTATAACAATCCCGAAATAATTGCGGTATCAGGCAACGTCGGTCAGGCAAGCGAGCTTGACGGTCTTGAGGAAAAAGCGCTTAAGACCGGAGCTTCAAAGGTATACATAGAAGACCTTACAAAGGAATTCTTGGAGGATTATGTTTTCCCCTGCGTTCAGGCGGACGCCCTTTATGAGGATTATATGCTGGGCACCGCATTCGCCCGTCCTCCGATTGCTAAAAGAATTGCCGAAATCGCCATAGCCGAGGGTGCGGACGCTATCTGCCACGGCTGCACGGGCAAAGGCAACGATCAGGTAAGGTTTGAGCTTGCGATTAAGGCATTAGCCCCCGATATTACAATAATCGCCCCGTGGCGTGAGTGGAGCATAAAGTCAAGGGAAGAAGAAATCGAATACGCCGAGGCTCATAATGTTCCGCTTAAAATAAACCGTGAGACAAATTACTCAAAGGATAAGAACATCTGGCATTTATCGCACGAGGGTCTTGACCTTGAGGATCCGAAAAACGAGCCGCAGTACAATAAGGAAGGCTTCCTTGAAATGGGCGTTTCTCCCGAAATGGCTCCCGACAAGCCGACCTATGTAACGCTTCACTTTGAAAAGGGTCTGCCGACTGCGGTAAACGGCAAGGAAATGGGCGCTGTGGAGCTTGTGGAAACACTTAATAAGCTGGGCGGCGAAAACGGTATAGGACTGCTTGATATAGTTGAGAACCGGCTTGTGGGTATGAAGTGCAGGGGTGTTTACGAAACTCCCGGCGGCGCTATTCTTTACAAGGCGCACAAGGTACTTGAAACCCTTTGCCTTGATAAGGAAACCTCTCATTACAAGGCGCTTGTGGCTCAAAAGCTTGCAGACTTAGTTTACAGCGCACAGTGGTTCTCTCCTCTTACAAAGGCTATACTTTCCTTTGTTAAAACAACACAGGAGACCGTTACGGGCGATGTTAAACTAAAGCTTTACAAGGGAAATATGATAAACGCAGGCGTTTCTTCTCCGTATTCGCTCTATGACCCTGAAATAGCCACATTTGACGAGGACGATGTTTACAACCAGTCCGACGCTACCGGATTTATAAACCTTTACGGTCTGCCGACGAGCGTTTACGCAAAAATGAAAGCGAAAAACGGATTAAACTAAAATTACCAAACCTATGCCGCCCGATTATACGGACGGCATATACCATTATTCATAGGAGTGCAAAAAATGGCAAAAATGTGGGCAGGGCGCTTTAAAAAGGCGCTTGACAAGCAGGCGGACGATTTTAATTCTTCGTTTCACTTTGACAACCGTATGTATAAGCAGGATATTACAGGCTCTGTTATGCACGCAAAAATGCTCGGTGACAAAAAGATAATAACCGAGGATGAAAAAACCGAAATCATAAACGGGCTTTCGGGCATTTTAAGCGATATAGAAAGCGGAACGCTTCCGCTTTCGGGCGACGCCGAGGATATACATATGTTTATCGAGGAGGAGCTTACAAAAAGAATAGGCAATTCGGGCAAAAGACTTCACACCGCAAGAAGCCGTAACGACCAGGTGGCGCTTGATATAAGAATGTATATGGCAGAGGAATGTGAAGAAATCGGAAAGCTTATCTTAAAGCTTATTTCGGTTATAACCGAAAAAGCAAAGCAGAATACCGATGTTATAATGCCGGGCTACACTCACTTACAGCGCGCACAACCAATAACCTTTGCGCACCACATATTAACCTATGCGTTTATGCTGAAACGGGATTTTGAAAGAATTGCCGACGCCCAAAAAAGGATGCTCTCCCAGTGCCCGATAGGCTCCTGCGCTCTTGCAGGCACCACATACGATACCGACCGTTATTTTGAAGCGGAACACTTAGGCTTTACGGGCATATCGCTTAACAGCATTGACGGCGTTTCGGACAGGGATTTCGGTCTTGAGCTTTTAAGCGCTTTTTCCATTCTTATGATGCACCTTTCCCGTTTTTCCGAGGAAATAATACTCTGGTCCTCTTGGGAATTTAAGTTTGTAGAGCTTGACGACAGCTATACCACGGGTTCGAGCATTATGCCGCAAAAGAAAAACCCCGATATGGCGGAATTAGTGCGCGGCAAAACAGGCAGAGTGTACGGCGACCTGATGGGACTGCTTACAACCCTTAAGGGCTTACCGCTTGCATACAACAAGGATATGCAGGAGGACAAGGAGGCGCTTTTTGACGCGGTGGACACCGTTAAAATGTGTCTTGAGGTGTTTGCGCCTATGGTAGAAACAATGAAAACTCTGCCCGAAAATATGTATAAGGCGGCGGGCAAGGGCTTTATAAACGCCACGGATCTCGCCGATTACCTTGTTAAAAAGGGCGTGCCGTTCAGAACCGCATATAAAGAGGTGGGCGAAATCGTTGTCTACTGCGTTGAGAACGGTCTTGTGCTCGACAATGTTCCGATAGAGAAATATAAGGAGCTTGACAGCCTGTTTGATAATGACCTTTATAATGAAATATCGCTTGAGACCTGCGTTTCAAAACGTATTTCGGCAGGCGGAACAGGTGAAAATTCAGTACTGGAGCAAATTAAATACATAACGGAGTTTTTAAATGAAAAAGGTATTTATTGACGGCAGCGCCGGAACAACGGGACTGCGGATATATGAAAGACTGGAAAACCGAAAGGATATAGAGCTTTTAAAACTGAGTGAAGAAAACCGCAAGGACAAAGCCGCCCGAAAGGACGCAATAAACAGCGCGGATATTGCCTTTTTGTGCCTGCCCGATGACGCGGCAAGGGAATCCGTTTCGCTTTGCGAAAATGAGGATACCGTTATAATAGATACCTCAACCGCGCACAGAACCGCTAAGGGCTGGGTATACGGTTTCCCCGAATTATCACCGGAGCGTAAAGCCGAAATTGCCGCCTCAAAGCGAATAGCCGTTCCGGGTTGCCACGCAAGCGGATTTATTTCTCTTATTTATCCGCTCACAGAAAGCGGCGTGCTCAAAAAAAGCGCCCTGCTTTCCTGCTTTTCGGTGACAGGCTACAGCGGCGGCGGTAAAAAAATGATTGCGGAATACGAGAGCGAAAACCGTGATATTCTTCTTTCCTCGCCCCGTCAGTACGGCATTGGGCAAACACATAAGCACCTGCCGGAAATGACCGCCGTTACAGGGCTTGAAAATTCTCCCGTGTTCTCCCCCGTCGTCGCCGATTTTTACAGCGGTATGACCGTTACCGTGCCGATTTTTGCAAGTATGATAGGCGGCAGTGCCGAAGATGTTAAGAAAATTTACAAGCAAAAATACACGGGTCCGATAGTAAGCTATGCCGAAAACGCCGATGAAAACGGCTTTATTGCGTCAAATAAGCTGTCGGGCAAGGACAGTATGGAAATATCCGTTGCCGGAAACGGTGAGCGTATACTTTTAATTTCAAGGTATGATAATTTGGGCAAGGGCGCTTCGGGCGCGGCAATAGAATGTATGAATATTGTTTTGGGACTTCCTGAGACTACGGGACTTAATGTGTAAGAGGTAATATTATGGAATTTATAAAGGGCGGCGTCTGCGCCGCAAAGGGCTTTACCGCAGGCGGTATACATTGCGGAATAAGAAAAAACCGCACAAAGCGCGATTTGTCGCTTATTGTAAGTGAGAAAAGAGCCGCTGCGGCGGCTGTATATACAACAAATCTTGTAAAGGGCGCACCGCTTACCGTTACAAAGTCGCATTTAAGTGACGGTTACGCAAAGGCGGTTATATGCAACAGCGGCAACGCAAACACCTGCAACGCAAACGGCATAGAAATAGCCGAGCAGACCTGCGAGCTGCTCGGAAAAGAGCTTAATATACCCCCTGACGATATAGTTGTAGCCTCAACCGGCGTTATCGGTCAGCCGCTTGATATTACACCGATTAAAAACGGAATACCTGACCTTGTAAAATCGTTATCAGCGGACGGCAGTGAGAACGCCGCCGAAGGTATTATGACCACCGACACTAAGGTCAAGGAAATAGCCGTAAGCTTTGAAATAGGCGGCAAGACCTGCAAGATAGGCGGAATTGCAAAGGGCTCGGGTATGATACACCCTAATATGGCAACAATGCTTGTGTTTATCACAACCGACTGCGCCATAAGCCCCGAAATGCTTAAAAAAGCGCTTTCAACCGATATTGAAAGCACCTTTAATATGATAAGCATTGACGGCGACACCTCGACAAACGATATGGTAACGGTGCTTGCAAACGGTATGGCGGAGAACGCCGAAATTACCGCCGAGGGCGAGGATTTTGACAGCTTTATGAAAGCGCTTAATACCGTAAACATTTATCTTTGCCGCCGAATTGCGGGAGACGGCGAGGGCGCCACAAAGCTTATTGAGTGTACCGTTAAGGGTGCCGACACCCTTAAAACCGCAAAAACGGTTGCTAAATCGGTTATATGTTCTTCCCTTACAAAAGCGGCTATGTTCGGCTCGGACGCTAACTGGGGCCGTGTGCTTTGCGCCATAGGCTATTCGGGCGCCGAGGTTGATGTAAACAAAATAGATGTTGCGTTTAAATCGGCAAAGGGCGAAATTGCGGTCTGCAAAAACGGAGCCGGAATACCGTTCAGCGAGGAAAAGGCAAAGGAAATTTTGCTCCAAAATGAAATTGAAATCGCGGTTTCCTTAAACTCGGGCGATTATTCCTCTGCCGCGTGGGGCTGCGACCTTACATACGATTATGTTAAAATAAACGGAGACTACCGTACCTGAGGTGAAAAATATGTCAGTCAACTTAACAAATGCCCAGCGTGCTGAGGTTCTGACGCAGGCGCTTCCTTATATTCAAAAATACTACGGAAAGACCGTGGTTATAAAGTACGGCGGCAACGCTATGGTAAACGAGGAATTAAAGCAGCAGGTTATGGAGGATATAGTGCTTTTATCGCTTATAGGTGTAAAGGTGGTATTGGTACACGGCGGCGGACCCGAAATTACCGAAACCCTTAAAAAAATAGGCAAGGAATCGGTTTTTGTGGACGGACTGAGAGTTACCGACAAAGAGACCGCCGAGGTTGTGCAAATGGTGCTTGCCGGAAAGATAAACAAAAGCCTTGTAAATCTGCTTGAGGTAAACGGCGGCAAGGCTATGGGAATTTCAGGTATGGACGGACATTTGATAGAAGCCGAGGTAAAGAACGAACGGCTCGGCTTTGTAGGAAGTATCACAAAGGTCAATGTTGAGCCTATATTTGACCTTTTAAGCCACGATTACATACCCGTTGTTTCAACCGTGGGCTGTGATATGAAAGGTAACATCTACAACATAAACGCCGATACCGCCGCCGCCTGCATAGCGGGCGCTATGAATGCCGAAAGACTTATCACAATGACCGATATTGCGGGCATTTTAAAGGATAAGGACGACCCCTCCTCGCTTATTCCCTGTATTGATATTGAAGAGGCGGAGGAGCTTGAAAAAAGCGGCATAATTTCGGGCGGAATGATACCCAAAGTAGAATGTTGTATAGACGCCATACACAAGGGCGTTAAAAAGGTTATTATTATGGACGGACGGGTTCCCCACGCATTGCTTATAGAAACACTTACGGACGAGGGTGCGGGAACAATGGTAAGCGGAGATAAAAATGAGCATCGTTAAAGAAAAAGACAGTAAATATATCGCAAATACATACGCGCGTTTCCCCGTTGTAATAACAGGCGGCAAGGGTTCTCTGCTGTTTGACGAAAACGGCAAAGAATACATCGACCTTGCGACAGGTATTGCGGTCAACACCTTCGGCGCGGCGGACAGCGAGTGGGTAAATGCCGTAACAGAGCAGTTAAACAAAATTCAGCATACCTCGAACCTTTATTACACAGCGCCGCAAACAGAGCTTGCAAATGCTTTGTGCGAAAAAACGGGGTTTAAAAAGGTATTTTTCTCAAATTCGGGGGCGGAAGCCAACGAATGTGCGATAAAGGCGGCACGCAAATACGCCGCGGAAAAAAAGGGCAAGGATTATTACGAAATAATAACCCTTAAAAACAGCTTTCACGGCAGGACGGTAACAACCCTTGCCGCAACGGGGCAGGATGTATTCCACAAGGACTTTTTGCCGCTTACCGAGGGCTTTTGCTATACAGAAGCGAACAACACAGCAGAGCTTGAACGCACGGTTAAAGCACACAAAACCGCCGCAATTATGCTTGAGTGCGTTCAGGGCGAGGGCGGCGTTATGCCGCTTGACGCCGAATTTGTAAAAAAAGCCGCCGATATAGCAAAAAAAGAGGATATTCTTTTAATTGTCGATGAGGTTCAAACCGGCAACGGCAGGACGGGAAAGCTTTATTCTTATATGAATTACAGCATTTCGCCCGATATTGTAACAACCGCAAAGGGATTGGGGGGCGGACTGCCGATAGGCGCTACATTGCTTGGCGAAAAGGTAAAGGATGTTTTCTCGCCCGGTTCCCACGGCTCTACCTTTGGGGGAAACCCCGCGGTGTGCGCGGGGGCGCTTAACATTATAAACAGAATTGACGAAAAGCTGTTGGCGGAAGTCAGCCGCAAATCAAAATATATTTTTGACAAATTAAACGGCGCCGACGGCGTTAAATCCGTTTCGGGGTTAGGTCTTATGATAGGCATAGAGACCGAAAAGGACGCCAATCAAATAATAAACGAATGTATCGAAAACGGAGTTCTTGTAATAAAAGCAAAGAACAAAATACGGCTGTTGCCCGCGCTTAACATACCCGACAGCCTGCTTGAAAAAGCAATAGAAATATTAAAGAAAGCCTGCGAGGTGTAAAAATGGATTTAAAGGGAAAAAGCTTTTTAAAGCTGCTCGATTTTTCGGCGGAGGAAATAGCCTGTCTTATTGATTTTGCGGCGGAGCTTAAATACAAAAAGAAAGCCGGTATACCGCATACTCTTTGCAAGGGTAAAAACATTGCGCTTATATTTGAAAAAACAAGTACAAGAACCCGTTGCAGCTTTGAGGTTGCGGCACACGACCTCGGAATGGGGGTCACATACCTTGACCCGACAGGCTCGCAGATAGGAAAAAAGGAAAGCATTGCCGATACCGCAAGGGTTTTAGGCAGAATGTTTGACGGCATTGAGTACCGCGGCTACGGGCAGGAGATTGTGGAGGAGCTGGCAAAATACGCCGGTGTACCCGTTTGGAACGGACTTACAAATGAATTCCACCCCACGCAGATATTAGCCGATTTCCTTACAATAAAAGAGCATTTAGGAAAGCTTAAAGGCGTAAACTT
>DKDS01000078.1:14407-16056 GCA_002451855.1 Ruminococcaceae bacterium UBA6842
CATGGGAGACGCCCGTTACAATATGGGTAATTCGCTTATGGTGGGTTGCGCCAAAATGGGGCTTAATTTCACCGCCTGCGCGCCCGAGGGTTATTTCCCCGATAAGGCACTTATAAACACCTGCAAGGAGATAGCCAAAACCAGCGGCGCCGAGCTTAAGTTTGAAACAGATCCCATAAAAGCCGCCAAAAACGCGGATGTAATTTACACGGATGTCTGGGTTTCTATGGGCGAGCCGGTTGAGGTTTGGGAAGAGCGCATACAAGAGCTTTCCCCCTATCAGGTAAACGAAAAAATAATGGCAAACGCCAAAGACACCGCAATATTTATGCACTGTCTCCCCGCTTTCCACGATCACAAAACAGGCATCGGCAAGGAAATGGGCGAAAAGTTCAATATGCCTGCCTTTGAGGTTACCGACGGTGTATTTGAATCTTCGCAGTCGGTAGTGTTTGACGAGGCAGAAAACCGTATGCACACAATAAAAGCCGTTATGGCGGCAACTTTAGGTTGATAAAATGAAGAGATATTTAATTTTAGAGGACGGCACGGTCTTTGAGGGCAAAGCCTTCGGCGCAGACAAAACCGCCGTGGGCGAGCTTGTTTTTACAACGGGTATGTGCGGATATATTGAAACGCTTACCGACGAAAGCTATTTCGGTCAGATTGTACTTCAGACCTTTCCGCTTATCGGCAATTACGGAATAATCGAGGAGGATTTCGAGGGCGACTGCTCCGTTAAGGCATACGCGGTACAGGAGGCTTGCGATAATCCCTCCAACTTCCGTATGCAAAAAACGCTTGACGCCTTTTTAAAGGAAAAGGGAATACCCGGTATTTGCGGAATTGACACAAGAGCCGTTACAAAAAGAATAAGGGAAAAGGGCGTTATGAACGCCGCAGTGGCGGATGAAATTCCCGACAGCTTGGATTTTATCAAAAACTATAAAATTGTAAAAGCCGTAGAGAGCGTTACCGTAAAGGAACCCCGTGTTTATAATGAAAACGGCAAATACAGCGTCGTCCTTATCGATTACGGCGCAAAGCGCAATATTATAAGAGAGCTTGTAAAGCGTGACTGCCGTGTCACGCTTGTTCCGGCGTCCGCATCGGCAGAGGAAATTTTATCCCTTAAGCCCGACGGCATTATGCTCTCCAACGGACCGGGAGATCCCGCGGAAAATGTTTACGAAATAAATGAGATTAAAAAGCTTGCGGGCGCTGTGCCGACATTCGGAATATGCCTCGGTCATCAGCTTTTGGCTCTCTCGCTCGGCGCCCGTACCGAAAAGCTTAAATACGGACACAGAGGAGTAAACCAGCCGGTTAAGGAAACCGACGGTAAAAGAACATATATTACAAGTCAAAACCACGGCTATGCCGTGGTATCGGACAGCATAAAAAGCGGTAAGGTCAGCTTTATAAACGCCAACGACGGCACCTGCGAGGGTATAGATTACCCCGAAATAAACGCTTTTTCGGTGCAGTTTCACCCCGAAGCGTGTTCGGGTCCCCGTGACACCGCTTTTTTGTTTGACCGCTTTATAGGACTTATGGAGGAAAAATAAATGCCGCTTGACAGTAACATAAGAAAAGTAATGGTAATAGGCTCAGGCCCCATAGTTATCGGTCAGGCGGCGGAGTTTGAC
>DKDS01000078.1:16088-18452 GCA_002451855.1 Ruminococcaceae bacterium UBA6842
GCCGGAGCGCAGGCGTGCCGCATTTTAAAGGAAGCCGGCGTTAATGTTGTGCTTGTAAACTCCAACCCTGCCACAATAATGACCGACAAGGCGCTTGCGGACGAAATATATTTGGAGCCGCTCACCGAAGAAACGGTCAAGCGCATTATTTTAAAGGAAAAGCCCGACAGTCTTTTAGCGTCCTTAGGCGGTCAGACGGGACTTACCATAGCTATGCAGCTTGACAAGGACGGATTTTTGGAAGAAAACAATGTCCGTCTTATCGGTACAAACGCCGAAGCCATTGACAAAGCCGAGGACCGTCAGCTTTTCAAGGAAACAATGGAAGAAATCGGCGAGCCTACCATACCCTCGGACATTGCGAACGATATAAATACCGCGCTTCAAATCGCGGATAAAATAGGCTACCCCGTTATAGTGCGCCCCGCGTTTACATTGGGCGGCGCCGGAGGCGGCGTTGCGTACAGCGCCGAAGAGCTTAAAGTAATAGCCAAAACAGGGCTTGACGCCTCCCCCATTACGCAGATATTGGTTGAAAAATATATTTTCGGCTGGAAAGAAATTGAATTTGAGACAATGCGTGACTCCGCAGGCAATGTTATAGCCGTGTGCAGTATGGAAAACTTTGACCCCGTAGGCATACACACGGGCGACAGCATTGTCGTCGCCCCTGCGCTGACATTATCGGACAAAGAGTATCAAATGCTCCGCAGTGCGGCGCTTAACATTATAACCGCTCTCGGTATTGTGGGCGGCTGTAACTGCCAGTTCGCGCTCTCGCCCGACAGCTTTGACTACGCCGTAATCGAGGTAAACCCCCGTGTTTCCCGTTCATCGGCTTTAGCGTCTAAGGCTACGGGTTATCCGATTGCGAAGATAACAACAAAAATTGCCCTCGGATATACGCTTGACGAAATCACAAATGACATTACGGGAAAGACCTGCGCCTGCTTTGAGCCGGCTCTCGACTATGTTGTTGTAAAGCTGCCAAAGTGGCCGTTTGAAAAGTTTGCGGGCGCCCCGAGAACACTCGGAACACAAATGAAAGCGACAGGCGAGGTAATGGCTATTGCCGAAAGCTTTGAAGAGGGTATTATGAAAGCGTTAAGGGGCGCTGAAATATCGCTTGACACCTTAAACGCCGCTCCGCTTTCCGACAGACCTATAAAGGAAAGGCTGAAGGAAGCTGACGACCGCCGCCTTTTCACGGTTTTCGAGGCGCTTAAAAGCGGAATTACGGTAAGTGAAATACACAGCATTACAAGAATAGATGAGTTTTTCCTGTATAAGCTTTTAAAGCTCGCAAATTTCGAAAACGAAATAAAGAACGGTATTACAGACGAGCTTTACTTTAAGGGCAAACGGCTCGGTTATACCGACGGCGCTTTAAAAAGGCTTTCGGGCGCCGCCGTTTTACCGGAATTTCACGCCTCATACAAGATGGTTGATACCTGCGGCGCTGAATTTGACGCGGTTACTCCCTATTTTTACTCTGCTGTGGGCAGAGAGTGCGAGTCCCGCCCGTTCAAACGCAGCGGAAAGCCCGTAATTATGGTCTTAGGCTCGGGCCCTATCAGGATAGGTCAGGGTATCGAATTTGACTATTCGTCCGTTCACTGCGTCTGGACGCTAAAAAGCCTCGGCTATGATGTTGTTATTGTAAACAACAACCCTGAAACCGTATCGACCGATTACGATACCGCGGACCGCCTGTATTTTGAACCGCTTTGCGAAGAGGATGTAATGAACATTATACGGGTGGAAAAGCCCGTAGGCGTGGTTGTCGCCTTCGGCGGACAAACAGCCATTAAGCTTACAAAGTTTTTAAGCGAAAACGGCATAAATATTTTAGGCACCTCGGCAGAGGGTATAGACCTTGCCGAAGACCGCGAGCGGTTTGACAAATTGCTTGAAAATTTCGGTATAAAACGCCCGAAAGGCTTTGGCGTAAACACCTTAGAAGAGGCGTTAAACGCCGCCGAAGCCTTAGGTTATCCCGTACTTTTGCGCCCGTCCTATGTAATAGGCGGTCAGAATATGAAGATAGTCCACAATGCGGACGAGGTGCGGATATATATGGAACGCATCCTGTCGGGCGGCATAGACAATCCCGTGCTTGTGGATAAATATATGCCCGGCAAGGAGCTTGAAGTGGATGTTATTTCAGACGGCTGTGATGTTCTTATCCCCGGCGTTATGCAGCATATTGAGCGTGCCCGAGTGCACAGCGGAGACTCCATTGCCGTATATCCCCCGTACAGCATTAATGATAAAATGATGGGACGGATAGTCGACTGCTCGCAAAAGTTAGCGCTTGCTCTCGGTACAAAGGGACTTGTAAACATACAGTATCTTATCTACAAC
>DKDS01000085.1 GCA_002451855.1 Ruminococcaceae bacterium UBA6842
CCCGTAACCGCCGTTTCAAGCACGCCGCCCACGCTGTCTCCTAAAGACTTTGCCTCAAGTATTCTGTCCTTCATTTTTTCGCCTGCCGTGCTGTCAAGAACGGCAAACTCCGCTTTTGAAAGCAGGCTTATATCCGAAGCGTAATCGCCGAAATCACGGTCGCTTACACCAGCAAGCCTTTTTATGTGGGTTCCGATATATATATTCTTCTTTCTGAGCGCCGAAATCGCAATAGCACCTGCCGCAACTATTCCCGCGGTTATTCTGCCGCTGAAGTGACCGCCGCCCCTGTAATCTTCAAAGCCGTGGTACTTGCAGTAAGCGGTATAATCGGCGTGACCGGGGCGTGCCTTTGAGCGAAGTTCCCCGTAATCGGCGGAGCGTGTATTTTCGTTCGGTATTACAATACAGATAGGTGTGCCTGTGGTCTTTCCGTTAAACACACCGCTTTCGATAACAAAATTGTCCTGCTCCTTTCTCGGCGTTGATATAGCGCCTACGGGACGGCGGAGCGAAAGCTGAGAACGTATAAATTCCTCGTCAACCTCAATACCGGGCGCTAACCCGTCAAGAACGGCGCCGATACCGTTTCCGTGGCTTTCGCCGAAAATAGTAAGTATAACGGAGCTTCCCATACTGTTTTTCATTAAAGCGCACTCCTTATCTGCTTTTCAAATTCGTAAAACGGCATTTCCCTCATTTCGTAGCTGCCCACCTCGGGTACAAAAATTACCGTAATTTTATCGCCCGACATTTTTTTGTCGTGCTTCATTGCGTTTATGATAGCTTCGGCGTCGGTTTCAGTTTTTGTGGGTAAATTAAGCTTTTTAAGCACCGAAATAAGTCTCGGTCTTACGGCATCCGAGCACATCGGTATCATACCGAGCGCAACACACTCGCCGTGATAAAGCTTTTCCATAGCGTTTTCGCTTTCTATCGCATGGGCAAGGGTATGGCCGAAATTAAGTATTTTACGCAGTCCACCCTCTTTTTCGTCCTTTTCCACCACATAACGCTTGATTTTAAGCGAGCCTTCGATAATTTTATCAATATTTGCCGTTATATCGCCGTTTTCGAACAGCTCAAAAAGCTCCTTATCCGATGTAAGCGACATTTTGACCGCCTCGGCAAGACCGTTTGAAATTTGCCTGTCGGGCAGGGTTTTCAGCATATCGGGGTCTATTATTACCGCTTTCGGCGGATAAAAAGCTCCTACAATATTTTTATATCCATAGAAATCGACCGCAACCTTTCCGCCGATTGAGGAGTCAACCTGTGACAGGACGGTTGTGGGTATATTGTAAAAATCAACGCCCCTCATATAGCTTGCCGCAACAAAGCCGGCAAGATCGCCCACCACGCCGCCGCCTACCGCGACAACGCAGTCGCTTCTTGTAAAATCATTCTTCACCATTTCGGAAAGCAGGAGCTTATAGCTGTCAAGGCTTTTGGTTTTTTCGCCCTGCGGCAGCGTTACAATAAACGGAGCCTTACACGCTTGCGCAACGGTTTTTGCATATTCGGGCGGAACGCCGTCATCCGTAACTACAAGCGCCTTGCGGTCAAGCCTTAAGTATCTGTCCGCACGCTTGTGCGCTCCCCGTTCAAGGATTATATCATAGCCGCCTGCTGCGGTTTTAACGGGAATTATCATTCTTCCTCACCCTTTAATACTATTTCCTTTTCAAAGCTGCCCGCAACCCGTACCGTGCTGCATTTGTTTTTCAGCTCCTTAAGCATTTCCCTGCCGTTGTCGCTGTTTATATTGCCCTCGCCCTCGGCATAGAAATAATAGCTCCATATAAGCTCCTTTGTAGGTCTTGATTTAAGAGCGCGCAGGTTAAAGCCGTATTTTCCGATTACCTCAATAGCCTGACCCAAAAGGCCTGCCTCGTTAGGTACGGTAAAAAGAAGAATAAACTGATTGTCGGTTTTGGACGGAGCCTTTGCTGCCTTTGAAAAAACCGCAAACCTTGTGGTGTTGTTTCCGCTTGAATTTATATGCGCCTCAAGCTTTTTAAGGCCGAACTTTTTTGCCGCCTCGTCGCTGCCGATTGCCGCAATATCGTGTCTGCCCGACTCCGCCACCTGCTTTGCCGCAACTGCGGTGTTTACTGCCTCTGTCGGCTTAAAGCCGTGCCGTCTTATATATTCCGCGCACTGACCGAGCGCCTGCGGATGGCTTATTACCTCTTTTACCTCGTCCATAGTTGTACCCTTTACCGCAAGCAGATTTTGCACAACCTCAATATCGTATATCCCGTTTATATAAAGCGAGCCGAAAAATGTCAGATCCATAACCTGACCTACATCGCCGTTATAGCTGTTTTCTATCGGAAGAATAACGCAGTCGCATTCTCCGTTTTCAACCGATTCGTAAGCCGTCTTGAAATCCTTGTGCGCAACGGCGGCGGCGTCCGGAAAAACACGGTTTGCCGCAATATTTGCAAACGCGCCCTCAACACCGCTGTAAGCCACTCTCATTCCCTCAAGCAGTCTGTGCTGATAGGCCTTTGAGACCTCCATATTATTCTGCAAAAAGCTTATGAAATACGGCTTTAACGCCTCATCCTTAACAAGTGCGGAATTGCGCTTTATCACCTCTGCCTCTCTTGCGGAGTCGGTCACACGCACTCCGTTCAGCCTTTTGTACTCTGCCACCAGCCTTACGGCAGACATTCTTTTTTCAAAAAGCTGTGCCATCTGCTTGTCAATATCATTTATTTCAAGTCTTGCTTTTTCAAGGTCTGTCATTTACTTATACTCCTCTATCAGCGCCTTAAATGCCGGCAGTGATTTTTCTATTTGCTCTGTGGATACACAGTAGGATATTCTTACATAGCCGGTACAGCCGAAATCATCCGACGGCACTAACAGCAATTCATATTTTTTTGCTCTTTCGCAAAACGCCGCCGCGTCAGGCTCAGGCGATTTTACAAACAGGTAAAACGCTCCGTCGGGCGGTACTGCCGTATAGCCGTAATCGGTAAGAGCGCCGTACAGCAAGTCTCTGTTCTTTTTGTAGACCGTAAGGTCGGGCGCGGCGTCTACACATTCGCCGACGGTATACTGCAAAAGGCTCGGAGCGCAGACAAATCCGAGCGCCCTGCCCGCTCCGCAGACGGCGGCATACATATCTCCGCTGTTATTTGCCGTACTCGGGATAAAAATGTAGCCTATTCTCTCACCGGGCAGCGACAGCGATTTACTGTAAGAATAGCAAACGACCGTGTTGCCGTAAAACTTCGGTATATAAGGAACTTCCGCTCCGTAGGTAAGCTCACGGTACGGCTCGTCGGAAATTATGTAAATATCCTTTTTGTATTCCGCCTGCTTTTTGTTAAGCAGCTGTGCCAGCTCTTTTATACCGTCAGCCGAAAAGACCGCTCCCGTAGGATTATTGGGCGAATTAATTATTACGGCTCTTGTTTTTTCGGTAATCGCTTTTGCTATTTTGTCAATATCAAGCTGAAAATCAGGCTCGCTTAAAGGCACGCTTACAAGCCTTGCACCCGCATTTTCCGTAAAGACCTTATATTCGGGGAAAAACGGAGACGGAACTATTACCTCATCGCCCGCGACAGTAAGGGCGTTAAGCGTTACGGTAAGCGACGCCGCGGCGCCGCAGGTCATATAAATAAGCTCGGGGTCGGCTTTTACCCCAAATCGTCTTTCAATACTGTCCGCAATGCTTTTGCGCACCCGAAAATCGCCCTGAGCGGATGTATAGCCGTGCAGGGCAACAGGCTCAGTCTCCCTTATCAGGCGTCCCATAGCGTCGGTTACCGCTTTCGGAGTAGGCACACTCGGATTGCCTATACTGAAATCAAACACATTCTCCGCGCCTATCAAGGCTTTTCTTTGCTTGCCGTACTCGAACAGCTCCCTGATAACAGAACGCTTTTTACCGAGCTCTATCATTTTTTCGTTCATAAAAGTCACCGTATCTTTCCAAAACAAAGCCCGCAATGCGTTCATAAAATAAGCATGAACGATTGCGGGCTGTCCGTACAATTATTAAAAGCTTTTTAAGCTTTACAGGCGTACAGGCAGTCCGTTATAAAATAATAAAATCGATAAATTGAATAACCGAACATTCTGTCCACCCTCATTTTTTGCTGATTTTCTTTATTTTACATTATTTTTTCCGCTTTGTCAAGGGAATAAATAAAATTTCTTTAATAATTTAAAGCTTTAAACAGTTAAAATCTTATTCAACCGCAAGCTCCTTGATAGAACGCATCTGATAATCCACATTTTTAAGCAGCTCGGGATTTTTAAGCGCAACGGCGGCGCCCTTTACCACGCTGTGCGACGGGTCTTCAAGCTGATGAACCTCTATTCCGAGATAGTCCTTAAGCTTTTCGGCAAAGCCCGAAAGCTGTGAGCCGCCGCCCGTAAGGTTTAAACCGTCCTCGGTTATATCCGCCACAAGGTCGGGGTCGGTGCGGTTTAAAACCTGTCTTATTGCGTTGCAGATAACATCAACCGTGTCAATTATTGCGTCGTAAACCTCGCCCGAAGAGATTTCAAAGCTTTCGGGGAGTCCCGAAAAGACATTTCTGCCCTTTGCCACAATGGCAACCTCTATATCCCTTTTAACCGCGGCGCCCACCTTAATTTTAATCATTTCGGCGGTAAGCGGTCCTATTTCCACATTATATTCCTTACGGACATACCGTATTATCTGATTGTCAAGGTCGTTTGAGGCGGTTTTAAACGATTCACAGACCGCAATTCCGCCCATTGAAATAACGGCAATATCGGTAGTACCCGCTCCTACATCGACAATAAGACTGCCCCTCGGCTTCGAAAAATCAAGTCCCAGTCCGAACGCCACCGCAAGCGGACCCTCAATTACCGAAACATTGCGGCCTCCGGCAGACTCCATAACATTAGAAAGCGAATGATGCTGAAGCTCGGTAAGACCCGCAGGCAGAGTCGCCATTATTCTCGGTCTTAATATCTTATTGCCGAATGCCTGCTGCATATAGTTTTTAAGCATTATCTCGGCAATATCGTAATCAGAAATAACGCCGTGCTCTATCGGGAAAACACATTCGAGACTGTCAGGCGTTCTTCCTATTGTTTGCTTTGCCTTTTCGCCGAAATAGACAGGCTCCCATGTCTCGCTGTCCACCGTTACGACATTCGGCAGCTCAAGAACCACTTTTGAGCTTGAAAATATTACGGTTTTTGAAGATCCTAAATCTATACCAATATCAGTTGCCATGATTTTCCTCGCTTTTTTTCTTTTTATCTTTCATTTCGGTTCGTAAAGCCGCGGCACAGTATACTCTGTCCGCTCCCGCGCGCAGAAGTATTCCGGCACATTCGTCAAGCGTAGCTCCGCTTGTCATAATATCGTCAACAATCAAAACCGTGCGGCTTTTGACGGGTTTTATCGCTTTATATTTTCCTTTTACATTCTGAAAGCGTTTTTTAATATCATTTATTTTATGCTGTGAGTGATTTCTGCCGGAGCACGCAAGTAAATCGCAATACGGAACACCGATAATGCCCGAAATTTTCTGCGCCAGCACCTTGCTTTGGTTAAAGCCTCTTTTACGCAGCTGTGCTTTATGCATAGGCACGCAGGTGATGCAGTCGAACCTTACATTTCTGTATTCGTTTTTAACGCAAAGCGCCATTTGCTCCGCCAAAAAGTCGGCGGCGGTAAACTTTCTGTGAAATTTAAAGGCATATGTAATATTCTGCGCTATACCGTCGTTCACAAAAGGAGCTATGCACCCGTCAAAGATGTAAATTCTGTATTTGCAGACGCATTTATCTTTAGTAAGTCCGCACTTTTTACATCTTTTAAGCGGATCTATCGGCTTTAGCATTTCGGAGCAATAGTCACACAGAAATTCACCGTCATCCGTTATTTCGCCGCACGAAACGCACCTTGTCGGCTGAAATGCGTCTATGACGGTTTTAATAAGCTGTTTCATTAAAGCCGTCTTCCTTCAAAAATTGCTTAAGCATAGTATAACGGAGCGTTTTTTTATTGTTTGCCGCCATTTGAAGCCATATTTCCTCATTTCCCACCGCAACAAGCAGCTTTTTCGCACGGGTAACGGCAGTATAAAGCAGATTTCTGTATTTAAGCTTTGCGGGCACATCAAAGAGCGGCAGGACAACACAATCGTACTCACTGCCCTGACTTTTATGCACCGTTACTGCGTAAGCCAGCTCCAGCTGTCCTATTTCTTCGTTATAATATGTAACTACCCTGTCGTCATACCTGACCTTAAGTATTCCGCCTCTTACATCTATATCGCAAATAAAACCTACATCGCCGTTAAATACGCCCGTGCCGTATTCACCGTTATCACGCTTATACTGTATATCATAGTTGTTCTTTATCTGCATAACCTTATCGCCCACACGGAAATAAATGCCCTTATAGCTTAATTGCGGCATATTGTGAGTTTTGGGATTTACAGAGCTTTGAAGCAGATTGTTAAGATTAACAGTTCCCGTACTAAGCATTCTTGACGGACACAAAACCTGAATATCCCCGATAGGGTCAAAGCCGTATGCGGCAGGAAGTCTGTCCTTTACAAGCTCAAGCACGGTATTGCAGACAGAGGCGCTGTCATATCTTTTAAGGAAGAAGCAATCCGAATCCTTTTTGGAAAAATCAGGGCTTTCACCGTTAATAATAGCGTGAGCGTTTGTTATTATTTTGCTTTGGCTTGCCTGTCTGAACACCTTTTTAAGCCTTATGGACGGAAAAAGCTCCGAGGAAAGTATATCGTTAAGCACATTGCCCGCGCCTATCGACGGAAGCTGATCCGAATCCCCCACCAGAATAATACGGCAGGAAAGCCTTAACGCCTTTAAGAGATTATCAAACAGCACCGCGTCTATCATAGATGCCTCGTCAATTATAATTACCTCACAGGAAAGCGGATTTTTTTCGTTGCGCGCAAACTGCGGCTTGTCCTCGTTTGTCCACTCAACCTCTAAAAGGCGGTGTATTGTTTTTGCCTCTTTGCCCGTAAGCTCGGTCATTCGCTTTGCCGCTCTGCCAGTGGGCGCCGCAAGCTCTATATCAAGCTCTCTGTTTTCAAAAAGCTTTATTATTGCGTTAAGCGTGGTGGTTTTGCCCGTACCCGGTCCGCCCGT
>DKDS01000086.1 GCA_002451855.1 Ruminococcaceae bacterium UBA6842
ATAACCGCAAACGGCTCATTTACAACATCCTTACAGCAAAGCACAGCGTGCGCCGTACCCCACGGCTTTTCTCTGTCGGACGGACAGGTAAATCCATCGGGCAGCTTATCGGTCTCCTGAAAAACATACTCGGTCTTAACCATTTTCTCTATATGCTTTGCGGTAACAGCCTTAAAATCTTCCTCAATGGCGTGCTTTATAACAAAAACAACCTTGTTGAAGCCTGCCTTTACCGCGTCGTATACAGAATAATCAAGCAGTATTTCCCCGTTCTTCCCGATAGGCGCTATCTGCTTTAATCCTCCGAAGCGGCTTCCCATTCCCGCCGCCATTACCACAAGCGTAATATCCTTGTTCATAAACATTCTCCTTTTTTATAATCACCTTACAAATGAATCAATATCAGCCACAAGGGTTTTATTTCTTGTCGCTGAAATATTGTTTATAAAAAGCACTTCCTTAGCGCCCGTATCGGCGCAAAGCTGCACCAAACCCCTGCCGTCGATTTTTGAAAAATAACGGTAATCCACCACATACACCGTATTGTAGTGCGAAACCAAAAACGGAACAAAGGCATTGCCGAACGATTCCTTTATAACGATACAGGCGGAGCCGTCCGTTCTTGCGGGATTGTTTATAACCTCAAGCGGTCTGTCACCCTTTATAAAGGTCAAATATTTAGATGAAGACCCGCTCATATCCGAAATTATATCGCCGTTTGCCACCGCGCCGTTTTCATAATGGATTTCCGCGGTATTGGTTTCCTTCGGCTGATAGGCAAACACCGTATCGGGATTTGCGGCTAACTGCGGAAGCTTACCGCTTGATGTATAAAACGAGCCGAGATACCCCGGGAATTGCCGCTGACCGTAATCCGCAAGCACAGTCGGGGTCTCACCTTTCAGCTGCATAAAGCTGTAATACGCATAATACGCGCCGAGAGCCGTCCAGTGATGGTCGGTACGGAAATATATATATTCATCCTTATGCGCTTTCAAAATATCGTAAACGGGAACGGTCTTTGCAGAGCCTATGCACGAATACATATAATTGATTGCTTTTTGCTGATCTGATGTGTTGATAGCCGCCGTCAATTCGTCGGGCGCGGTTATTCCCATACTTGTCGGTACTATAATATCATATACCGCCGCACTGCCGTTAAGAAGCTGACCGGCACGGTTTACCGCCGCCGTATAGGCGTCAGCTGTCTCTCTGACAAAATTATAATACTCATATGCCGTATCGCCGTTTATTAAAAGCGCGCCGAGCGTTTGGGTTGTAGGCTCGGCAGGCGCAGGCTCGGCGGGTTTTTCCTTTGGCGGCTCTGCCGCTGAAGAGCTTTCCGCCGTTTCGGGAGGGGCTGTCTCCGCTCCTGCCTGCTCGGATGAGCTGTCCTGCAAATCCGAGGAAGCGGTTTCGCCTGCCTCGGGTATATCGTCGCCTTTTTCTACCGTTCCGTGTATTCTCGTATCGGTTTTTCCGTACAGTCCCGTAACCCTTGCGTTAAGCTCCGTAAGCGTTTCGCGGAACGTAAATGTATCGGAATACCATTCTCCTATTCCCTCAAAAAATTTTCCCGAAAAAAACGACGAAGCGGTAAATTTAGGGAACCGGGCAAGCTCCCTTTTTTCGCTTTCGGAATACTTCGGTCTCAGCGGAATTATAAGTGAAATCACAAAAAATCCGTACAGCAGGAAAATAAAAAATCTAACATAAACTATATTGAGAATTCTGAGCTTTCTCTGATTGGAGATTATTTTTCTTTTTTCCTGTTCTTCCGTTTCATTTATAAGTTGATTATTTTCCATACCGTTCACCTAAAATCTGAAATAGAGGAAAGGATTGTAGCTGTTGCCCACCAGCGCCGCGATGGACAGCAGTAAAAGCGCCGCCGGAACAAGTATCTGCAAAACGGAATACACCGCAAGCGCACCGTCCGATTTAAGCGATATATGCTTTAAATTCACAGATATGTTCCTTGCGAGCGGTGTGGACGCAATTACCGAAACGGCAAGTATTACAATATAGCTTTTTATCGTGGTAACGGTCTCAAAATCGGAAAATTTGTTTCCGCCTGCCCCGAACATACCCTTTAAAACACACAGAACATCCGAAAGATTTTCGAATTTAAACAATATCCAACCGAAAAAGATTACCAAAAGCAGATAAGCGTGCGCCGCCGCGCGGTTCTTTGCCAAAAGCTTGCCCAAAAAAAGCTTTTCCGCTAAAATAAATATGAAAAAGTAAAGTCCCCACAGCACAAAATTCCACGACGCGCCGTGCCAAAGACCGGTAAGCGCCCACACAACAAGCAGATTAAAGGCTGTACGAAACACGCCCTTACGGTTGCCGCCGAGCGGTATATAAAGATAATCCCTGAAAAATGAACCTAAGGATATATGCCAGCGCCTCCAAAATTCGGTTACTGAGCATGAAACATAGGGATAATCGAAATTTTCAAGATAATGTATGCCGATCATTCTGCCCATACCGATTGCCATATCGGAATAAGCCGAAAAATCAATATAAATCTGCAAAGCAAACGCAAGCATACCGACCCAAAGCGAAAGCACGCTTTTTGAAGCCAAAACGGAGAAATCTCCGCCGTCGGGAACAAGCAGCTTATCCACCGCCGCCGCGCAGGCATTTGCAAGCACGGCTTTTTTGGCAAGCCCCGTAACAAAACGGTTAAGTCCGTCGCCGATGTCATTATATGTGACGCTTCTGTTTTCAAGCTCGCTTACTACATCCTTGTAGCGTACTATCGGTCCGGCTATGCACTGATGGAACAGGCTTACATACAAAAGCAGCATTTTAAAGCTTCTTTGCGCCCGTACCTCGCCCCTGTATACATCTATACAATAGGTCATAAGCTGAAATGTATAAAACGAAATGCCTATCGGCAACGCAATGGACGGTACTGTCCTCGGTACGCCGAAAAGGTGATTTAAGTTTGAAAGCGTAAATGTGCCGTATTTGAATATTCCGAGCAGTAAAAGGTCGGCGGCGACCGCCAGAGTAAGAAACAGCTTGGCTTTTGACGGTTTCCGTCTGTTCACAGCGATTTTAAGGGTTAAATACCAATCTATAAATGTCATCCCGACAAGCAGGAGTATATAAACCGGCTCGCCCCATGCGTAAAAAATAAGCGAAAACACCAGCATAACGGTGTTTTTGGCTTTTATGTCCTTTGCAAAAAAATATGCCAGCAAATTAAGCGGCAAAAAAAGAAATAAAAATGTAAGGCTTGAGAAAACCATATGCAACCCCGTTCAAATAATTCTCATTTAACATTATACTACATAAAGCCTTAAATTAGCAGATACAAAAAGGTTACAAATAAAATAAATCACAGGCTGACCCTGCGCCGAAGCGTAGGGTCAGCCCATTTTAATATTAATTATTCGCCGTAAAGCTTAAGAAGCTTTTCAAGATGAGCACGGCGAGCCTTTGCGGTCTCTGCCGCCTTATCGAACAGAACCTCCGCGCGCTCGGGGAAGGAGCGTGTGAGTGAGGAGTAACGAGCCTCGCCCATAATGAAGTCCTTATAGTCGGCGGTAGCCGGCTTGCTGTCGATAGTAAACGGATTTTTGCCCTCAGCCTTAAGAGCCGGATTGTAACGGAACATATCCCAGTATCCGCAGTCAACAGCCTTCTTCATTTCCTTCTGGCAGTTGACCATTCCGCCCTTGATTGAGTGCATCTCGCACGGAGCGTAACCGATAACGAGTGACGGACCGTTGTAAGCCTCAGCCTCCTTAAGAGCCTTGAGGGTCTGGTTCTGGTCTGCGCCCATAGCTATCTGAGCCACATAGATATATCCGTAGGACATAGCTATCTCGGCAAGGCTCTTCTTGGCGATTGCCTTACCTGCGGCGGCAAACTGCGCAACCTGACCTATGTTCGAAGCCTTGGAAGCCTGACCGCCGGTATTTGAGTAAACCTCGGTATCGAATACCATAATATTTACATCGTTACCCTGTGCCAAAACATGGTCAACACCGCCGAAGCCGATGTCGTAAGCCCAGCCGTCTCCGCCGAATATCCAAACGGACTTCTTGGCAAGATACTCGCTGTGAGCCAAAACATCCTTGCAAAGAGCGCAATCCGCGCCGGCAGCCTCTATCGCGGCTACAAGAGCCTTTGCGGCGTCGCCGTTCTTAGCGCCGTCGTTAACGGTATCAAGATAAGCCGCGGCGGCTTTCTTAACATCGTCGCTTGCCTTATCGGAAGCAGCTATTTCCTTAACCTCGCCTATAAGACGGTCACGGATAGCCTTTTGACCTAAATACATACCGTAGCCGTGCTCGGCGTTATCCTCAAACAAAGAGTTAGCCCATGCAGGACCGTGACCCTCGGCGTTTGTGGTGTACGGCGATGTAGCGGCAGGACCGCCCCAAATCGAGGAGCATCCGGTAGCGTTGGAAATATACATTCTGTCGCCGAAGAGCTGTGTGATAAGGCGTGCATAAGAGGTCTCCGCACAGCCTGCGCAGGAGCCTGAGAATTCAAGAAGCGGCTTCTTGAACTGAGAAGTAATAACATTGGCGTCTGTTGCGACATCCTTCTTCTCTGTTACCTTTGCTACGCAGTAATCAAAGGAATCCTGCTCCTTAAGTTGTGATTCCTGCGGAACCATTTTAAGAGAGTTGGTCGGACATACACCGATACAAACTCCGCAGCCCATACAGTCAAGCGGCGAAACGGTCAAAGCGTACTTATAATCTGTCTTGAGGAACGGCTTGGGCGAAACCTTTAAGGTATCGGGAGCGGCCGCAACCTCTTCGTCGGTAAGAACGAACGGACGGATGGTAGCGTGCGGACAAACAAATGCGCACTTGTTACATTTAGCGCAGGTATCGGGATTCCATTCGGGAACCATAACCGCAACGCCGCGCTTTTCATAAGCGGAAGCGCCCTGCTCAAATGTACCGTCTGCGTGATCCATAAACGCGGAAACGGGAAGAGCATCGCCGTTCATAAGACCTACCGGCTTCATTATATCGTCAACCATCTTGACAAGCTTAGCCGGTCCCTCTTCCTTAACTGGAGCGGTATTGTCTACGGCGGCAGCCCAGTCAGCCGGAACCTCAACCTTAACATATGCGGTAGCGCCGGCGTCGATAGCCTTTTCGTTCATCTCAACTATTTCTTTGCCCTTCTTCATAAACTTCTGGGCCTTTTCCTTCATATAGCCGATAGCCTCAGCCTCGGGAAGAACCTTTGAAAGTGAGAAGAAAGCAGACTGCAAAACGGTGTTGGTACGCTTACCGAGACCGATTTCAGCCGCAATGTCGATAGCGTTAACGGTATAAAGCTGAATGTTATTCTTAGCGATATAGCGCTTAGCCTCAGCCGGCATATGGTGGTTAAGCTCATCAAGATTCCACTGGCAGTTGATAAGGAATACGCCGCCCGGCTTAACGTCATTAACCATCTTGTAGCCCTTTGTTACATAAGACGGGTTGTGGCAGGCAACAAAGTCAGCCTTGTTTATGTAATAGGGGCTCTTTATCGGCTTATCGCCGAAGCGCAGGTGGGAAATTGTGATACCGCCCGTCTTCTTAGAGTCATACTGGAAGTAAGCCTGAACATATTTATCGGTATGGTCGCCGATGATCTTAATGGAGTCCTTGTTAGCACCGACAGTACCGTCGCCGCCGAGACCCCAGAACTTGCACTCGATGGTGCTCTCGGCCGCGGTGTTCGGGCAGTTCTTGTCCTCGGGCAGGGAGAGGTTCGTCACGTCATCGACAATGCCAATGGTGAACTGATGCTTGGGCTCCGCCTTGGCAAGCTCAGTGTAAACAGCAAACACGGAAGCGGGCGGGGTATCCTTGGAGCCGAGACCGTAGCGGCCG
>DKDS01000080.1:0-5973 GCA_002451855.1 Ruminococcaceae bacterium UBA6842
CGA
Organism: Ruminococcaceae bacterium UBA6842; assembly: GCA_002451855.1. Taxonomy (GTDB): domain Bacteria; phylum Bacillota; class Clostridia; order Oscillospirales; family Acutalibacteraceae; genus UBA737. The sequence goes on from DKDS01000080.1 coordinate 4, forward strand.
AATGACCGTGCCGTTCTGAAGCATGTCCTCCAGGTTCACAAGGTCGCAGTTATGCATATGCTGTGCAAAATAATCGGCGTCATGGAAATGTATAATTCCCTGCTCGTGAGCCTCCACAATATCGTTGTCAAGCAAAAGTCTCTTGGTAATATCCTTGCTTACCTCGCCTGCCATATAGTCTCTCTGTACGCTGTTCACGGTCGGGTTCTTGTTGGAGTTCTCCTGCTTTACTTCCTCGTTATTACATTCGATAAGGCTTAATATCTGCTCATCTGTTGTATTTGCCTTTCTTATAAGCGCGCGCTGATAGCGGTAGGTTATGTAACGGCGTGCCACATCAAAGGCACGCTGGTTCATTATCTGATCCTCTACCATATCCTGTATTTCCTCAACGCTCAACGACCTGTTTACATTGGAGGCAGCGCTTTCCACATCCTCGGCTATACGCTTTATCTGTATATCGGACATACGCTCGCTCGGAACAACGCTTTCATTCGCTTTTTTAACCGCAATTTCAATTTTACGAGGGTTAAAGTCCACTTCGGCGCCGCTTCTTTTAATAATCTTCATTTTTTCAAATCCCCCCGATAACGAATATTCAGACACAATATCTTGTTAGTGCGAGAAATATTATACCACAAACTATTGAAATTTCAAGAGCAAATTTACACAATACAAAAAAACTTTTTTGATGCTTTTGCTCAGCCCCGCCTTTTAAAGCCCTCGCCCAGTATTTCGCCGGCGTCCGCTATTACGGTAAAGGATTCGCCGTCGTTTTCCCTTATAATTTTGCACACAGCCGACACCTCGTTCGGCCTTACGGTGCACATAAGCATTTTCTTTTTGGCTCCCGTATAGGCACCCGTGGCGTCTATTGCGGTTATTCCTCTGCCTACAAGCGACATAATCTCGCCGGACATTTTATCCGGCTTTCCCGTTATGGCGTACACGATTTTACCGCGGTCCGCACCGTAGATTACAATATCTATTACTTTTGTTGCGGCATAAAGCGCAACCACTGAGTAGAGGGCGCTTTCAAGGTTTTTGTAAACAACAGCCGCAAGCGCCACCACTGCCGCGTCGGTAAGCAGTATCAGTCTTCCAACGGTCATATGAGGAATTTTTCTGTTTATCAGAACCGCCACAATGTCCGAACCGCCCGTAGTAGCCCCTCTTAGCATAAAAAGGCTTTGCCCCAGTCCCATAAGCAGTCCGCCGAATATTGCGGACAGCATTATATCAAGCTTAAAATACGGAAAAACCGCTTCGCCTATATCAAGAGCGACAGACATAATAAAGGTTCCTACCGTTGTTTTTACAATAAAAATACCGCCGAGCTTAAAGAAGCCGAGCAAAAGAAGCGGCAAATTAAGCAAAAATACCGCCGTACCTATCGGAAATCCGGAAAGGTAATTTAAAACCGAAGCAATACCCGTCACACCGCCCGGAGAAATTTTGTTGGACGATAAAAATACAAGCACCGCCGCGGCGTAGACTGCGCCCCCGGCGGTGAAAAATAGAAGATCGGATATTATTTCGGATATACGGTATCTGTTTTTGTTCATTTATAAGTCCCCCAAAACAGTTTTACACCGTTAGTTTAACCGTTTTGGAGAAAAATAGTATTAATGCGTCAGCCTTCGCTTTTTATATGTTCCTTAAGAATTTTTCCGAACAGGTCTTTAATTCTTTCATTGTTCCCCGAAAGATAAAGCCAGCCGAAAAGACATTCAAGCCCCGTAGCGGTATGATAATCGCCCTTTGTGGCGCTTTTTGGCGTGGTAGAGGTATGGAAATTCCGTCCTCTTTTAAAAACCGACATTTCCTTTTCGGACAGCTCCGTCTCGATAACCGCAAACGCTTTGGCCTGAGCCGCGGCGTTCACCATTTCAACGGAAAGGCGGTGCAGCTCGCCCGACGGACGGTTAACCTCTGCCAAAGCGGTGCGGACGCACAGACCGTAAACCGCGTCCCCCACAAATGCAAGAACCGACGGACTTAGTAAATTTGCGTTTCCCGTATTCATCATATCACAAACTCAAATTCAATATCGTAAACGCTTACGGTATCGCCCTCATTAATTCCCGCTTCTTTAAGCGCCGATATTATTCCGCTTGAACGCAAAACTCTTTCAAAATACTGGAGCGATTCGTAATCCTCGGGATCTACGGTATTCATAACATCCATTATCCATTCGCAGTTTTCAACAAAATAAACTCCGTCGCATTTACGGATGGTAAAGTCACGCTTTTTCTTAACCGTAAGGTCTTCTATCGGCTTAGGCTCCGCCTCATATCTTTTTATGGGCGGAAGCTTTGCCAAAACGGACGCCACATAGTTAATAAGCTCGTCCGTACCCTCGGCAATCGCCGCCATAACGGGGAAGAATCTGTATCCCTTTTCCGTAAAGTAGTCGGAAATGCGCTTTACCTCGGCCTCATCCGTAAGGTCGCATTTGTTGCCGACTATTATCTGCGGACGGGTCTCAAGCTCACTGCTGAACACAGCAAGCTCTTTATTTATCTTATTGAAATCGTCGATCGGGTCTCTGCCCTCGCTGCCCGAAACATCTATAACATGGAGAAGGAGACGGCAGCGCTCAACATGGCGCAGGAACTCGTGACCGAGCCCCACACCCTCGCCGGCACCCTCGATAAGACCCGGTATATCAGCCATAACAAACGAGCTGCCCTCGCCCATTCTTACAACTCCGAGCACCGGAGTAAGCGTTGTAAAATGGTAATTCGCTATTTTGGGCTTCGCCTCGCTGACAACCGATATAAGCGTGGATTTGCCGACATTCGGAAAGCCTATAAGCCCGACATCAGCAAGCAGCTTTAACTCGAGCGTTACATCAAGCTCCTCGCCGGGGTTTCCTTTTTTGGCAAAACGGGGAACCTGCCTTGTGGGCGTTGCGAAATGCTGATTTCCCCAGCCGCCGTTGCCGCCCTTTGCTATAATAACCGGCTCATCGTCCGATATATCGGCAATTATTCTTCCCGTTTCCGTATCCTTAACCAGTGTGCCCACGGGAACCGAAACCGTAAGGTCGGGCGCCTTTTTGCCCGAGCACCGTCCGCCGCCGCCGTTTTCGCCCGACTGCGCCGCATATTTTCTTTTATATCTGAAATCCGCAAGGGTAGAGAGATTGCTGTCCGCCTTAAAAACTATATTGCCGCCTCTGCCACCGTCTCCGCCGTCGGGTCCGCCTGCCGCAACATACTTTTCCCTGTGAAAGGAAACCGCACCGTCTCCGCCGTTTCCGGCTTTTAAATGTATTTTAGCTATATCAACAAACATTCTGTTTTCCCGTTTCCTCTTAAATCTCGTCCTCGGCTTCTACCTCTGTTTTAAGGTATGCCTCGTAAAGTCCTCTTGCCTTTTCGTAATTTTTTGCCGCAACATAAATATCGTCCGGCACAACGCCGGCTCCCAGCAAAAGCTTAAGCGAGCCGCCGGCGCCCTCCTGTCTGCAAATAAAGGGTATATCGTTTTCCTTTAGTATGTCCTGAAAAATCTCGGATGTGACAGGATCCTTTATTATTGCCGCCAAAACCGGCTCGTTTCCGTCGTCGGTTTTTTCCTCTTTTCTCTTCCTCTTAAAAAAAATCATTCTTCGGGCGTCTCCGTATCTTCAAAAAAATCCCCTTGGAAGTCCGCTTCGGAATTTAAAAAATCCTCGTAAATTACCGACGCCGCCTCGTAATCGGATTCATCCACATATATATCGTCCGCGCTTAAAGCGCCGCCGAAGCCGATATGCATTGTTTCCTCGGTACTGTCGCTACTAAACTTAATTCCGCTTTCGGTAAGCAGGTCCTTCAGTATTTCGGCGGAAACAACATCCTCAACGGTGGCTAACAGCACGGGGTTTTCTATAATAATCTCCTCTGCCGCTGTTTCCTCTTCATTTGTTTCACGGTTAAGCTCCGCTCCGCAAACGGGGCAAAGCTCCGCGTCGTCGCCACATTCGGCCTTACATACATGACATATCTTCATTACGCATCCACCTTTCGAAGCATAAAAAATAAATCCGGGTAGCTGTTTGCCGCCCGGATTTTGTTAATTACTGTTCAACAGCGTAAATACTTACCTGTTTACGGTCTCTGCCGAGACGCTCGAACTTAACCTTGCCGTCAATAAGAGCAAACAGAGTGTCATCCGATCCGCGGCCCACATTGTTGCCTGCGTGAATGTGCGTTCCTCTCTGGCGAACCAATATGTTGCCTGCCAAAACGAACTGACCGTCGGCACGCTTAACACCGAGACGCTTCGACTCACTGTCTCTGCCGTTCTTGGTAGAACCCATACCTTTTTTATGAGCGAATAACTGAATGTTAATCTTTAACATTTTTTGCACCTCCGATAATTCTGATGTTATCGCTGTATTGACAGGAAAGCTCTGTAAGATGAAGCTGTAAACCCTTAAGAATATCAGCCGTACTTTCAGACGGTTCCTTTACCTCAAAGCGCATAAACGCGTCATTTGCGTCAGCCTCCGCCTTGTCACCTACTATTTCGGTGACGGTATTTGCCGCCATATACGCCGCGGAGGAAACCGCCGCGCAAACTATCCTGCCTGTTTCGTCATCGCCGTCCTTTGAGCAATGACCGCTGATTTCAAAGCCGTAAAGACCTTTACCGTCAGCCAAAAATTTTACTTTTGTCATTATCAGCCGATCTCGCCGATCTGTACCTTAGTGTAGGGCTGTCTGTGACCCATCTTGCGTGAGCTGCTCTTCTTGGGCTTGTAGGTAAATACAGTAACCTTTTTACCCTTTCCGTTCTTTAAAACGGTACCCTTAACGAAAGCATCCTTCACATAAGGCTTGCCGACCTTGAGAGTTCTGTTGCAAACCGCAACTACCTTATCAAAGGTAACCTCTTCGTCAACATCGGCGTTAAGCTTTTCAACATAAATAACGTCGCCGCTCTCAACACGGTACTGCTTTCCGCCTGTTTCAATAATTGCGTACATTTTTATTACACCTGCCATTTTCCAGTCTCGCTACAGTAGGCGTGCGCCAAAAAGGCACAGCTTAAAAAGCCCACAATATGCGGCTTACACATTTTATCACAGCAAAGCCCTGTTGTCAAGAAAATTTACCGATATATTTACAAAATCCCGTTTTCCGTATATAATGGCAGTATAATAGGAGGGACGAAAATGCCCGAAAAGCAAAATTACAATACAAAATCACGGAAATATATACTGGAATTTCTCGAAAGCCGCAAGGACTGCACCGTCAGTGCGGCAGATGTGGTAAATCACTTAAAATCAAACGGAATAAGCGTAAATCAGGCTACCGTATACCGCTATCTTAACAAGCTGAGTGACGAACACAGGCTCTTGAAGTTTTCCGAAAACGACAACAACAAAGCCGTATACCGCTACATTCAGCCCGAGCAGAACTGCGGCGGACATATTCATATAAAATGCCTTAAATGCGGCAGAATAATGCACCTTGAGTGTGATTTTATGGAGGATATACGCCGCCACCTTGAGGACGAGCATAGCTTTACGCTTTCCTGTGACGGCAGTATACTTTACGGAATATGCGGCGACTGTAAAAAATAATTGCTACTGCTTAAATGTTATCTCGCAGCCTATCGCCTGCTGACATTCGGTAAGTCCCGAGGCTACGATTGCCTTTGTCCGCTCATATGACTTTGCGGCTTTTCCCGCCGCGGCAGAATCGAGCGAATACTTTTTCGACGCGTCATCGGGATTTTCAAGCGGATATACGGTATAAAGGTATCCGCTGCCGCCCTTATACTTGTTTACCCAGGTAGGAATAAGCTTTAAATCGGAAAGAGCCGTACCGTCCTTGTCCTTTTTAAGCGTAAATGTAAAGAGCATACCGTCCTCCGTATGGCCGGAGGGACAGCTGTCCATAAGCTCCTGACGCTGATTTGATACAAAATTTCCCGTGGAATACAGACAAACCGTGGTGTTCTGACCGTCCTCCG
>DKDS01000080.1:6015-12538 GCA_002451855.1 Ruminococcaceae bacterium UBA6842
CTGTATTACATGGGGATGGCTTCCTATTATCATATTTACCCCAAGGTTTGAAAGCTTTTGAGCAATCGTTTTCTGCCATGTGTTCGGCGAGGTTCGGTACTCTTCGCCCCAGTGCATGTAAAACAGGATATACTCGGCACCCTTTGTTTTCATTTCGGATATGATATTTGCGGCGCTGCTGTAAAATTCGTCTATCTTATCATAAGAAAAGCTGTTAACAAGGTCGTTCGCTTCATTTGCGATTATAGCGCCGTTAAGGTATTTGCGGCCGGCTTGTCCGCCGCTTGTCTCGTAGGTGAAATTCGCTATTCCTATTTTTATGTTGTTAATTTCCTTGACAAGATATGTCGGGTCCTCGGCAGTCTCCTTTGTGCCCGTAAATTCAATGCCGCGCTCCTTTAAAACCTGAGCGGTGCGTTTTAGCCCGAAAAGTCCCGTATCGTAGCAGTGATTGTTTGCGGTTATAAGCAGGTTAAGTCCCGACGCCTTGATTGCGTCCGCAAGACTGTCAGGCGTGTTGAAAACAGGGTATCCGCCGTAGTTGCCCGACTCTGTACCGCCGAATGTAACCTCAAGGTTTGCGACCGAAAGGTCCGCGGCGTTAAAATAGCTTCCCGTCTCCTTGAAAAAGGCGCTGAAATCATAACCGCCCGACGATGTTTTTGCCCCGTCAAGCTGTGTGGAATGAACCATGATATCACCTGTTGACAGCACAGTAGCTGTTGTTTCGGGTATATTTACGCTTGAAATATCCGAGGTTTTGCTTTCTTCCTTTTTGCCACCCTTATTATCGCCTTTTTTTATTATCGCATTAACCGAAAATGCGACAAGAGCAATGACCGCCGCAAGTATTACTGTACAGCAAGCCAAAAATATCCGTCTTTTTATTATTGCCTGCTGTCTTTTAGTCCTCTTTTTTGCCAACGCCTTCACCTTTTCGTTATGTAATTCCTTTATACTATATAACAAAAACGCTCAAAAAGCAACAAAAACCGATTATGACTTATTTACCGCTCCTTGTAATTGACATGGGAAAAGAAAAAATGTATAATAAACGGAGTAATTAATTTTTACCGGACGGTGTTTTTTATGATAGACAACAGTATTCGCAGGCTTGTATGCTACGGACTTGAAAAAGGGCTTTTTACACCCCGTGACGAAATATATGTAACCAACCGACTGCTTGAAATTTTAAAGCTTGACAGCTTTGACTGCTCGGAAAGCTATACCGATGTAAATCTTGAGGAAACTCTTAAAGAGCTGACCGATTTTGCCGTCTCAAACGGAATTGCCGAGGACGGCACGGTTTACAGGGATTTGTTCGATACAAAGCTTATGGGCGCCCTTATGCCCCGTCCGAGCGAGGTTACGGACAAATTTTACGAGCTTTACAAAATTTCCCCAAAGGATGCCACCGATTATTTTTACAAGCTCAGCTGCGACAGCGACTATATCCGCCGCTACCGTGTTGAAAAGGACATTAAATGGGTAACGCCGACAGAGTACGGCGACCTTGATATAACCATAAATCTCTCAAAGCCCGAAAAGGACCCGAAAGCCATCGCCGCCGCAAAAAGCGCGCCGCAGTCGGGCTATCCGAAATGTATGCTCTGCCGCGAGTGCGAGGGGTATGCGGGCAGGGTCAACTTCCCTGCCCGTCAGAACCACCGTGTAATACCGATAAAGGTAAACAACACGGACTGGTGCTTCCAGTATTCGCCCTATGTTTATTACAACGAGCATTGCATTGTATTCAACGCCAAGCATACGCCTATGGCGATAAACAGGGATACATTTAAAAAGCTTTTAAGCTTTGTTTCGCAGTTTCCGCATTATTTTGTCGGTTCAAACGCGGACCTGCCGATAGTCGGCGGCTCGATATTAAGCCACGACCATTTCCAAGGCGGAAACTATACCTTTGCAATGGCAAAGGCTCCTATCGAATATCCGCTCGAATTTGACGGCTTCGACGATGTAAAGGCAGGAATTGTAAAATGGCCTATGTCGGTTATACGCACAAGCTCCGAAGATCCCGACAGGTTAATAGAGCTTGCGGACAAAATACTTGCCGCATGGAGAGAATACACCGATGAATCGGCGTTTATATTCGCTCATCTTAACGGCGAACCGCACAACACAATAACGCCGATTGCAAGAAAAAGAGACGGCGTTTACGAGCTTGATTTAGTGCTGAGAAACAACATTACCACACCCGAGCATCCTCTCGGTGTTTTCCATCCGCACGCAGAGCTTCACCACATCAAAAAGGAAAACATAGGTCTTATCGAGGTAATGGGGCTTGCCGTACTTCCCGCGCGTCTTAAAACCGAAATGACAGAGCTTGAAAAGGCGATACTTGAAAACCGTGATATATCAAGCGACGAGACGCTTAAAAAGCACTCCGATTGGGCAAATGAAATTAAGCAAAAATACCCCGATATAAATAAAGACAATATCAGCGGTATAATAAGGAACGAAATCGGACTTGTTTTCGCAAAGGTGCTTGAACACGCCGGCGTTTATAAGAGGACTCCCGAGGGAATTTCCGCATTTAAAAAATTTGCGGCGAGTGTAAAATAAATGTTTTCTACGGTCTTTGTTCAAGTCTGCGTGCTTATGATACTTATATCGGTGGGATATGTTTCCGCAAAGGCAGGTCTGCTTACCAAAAGCGGAGTTGACTGCTGTACCGATATTGCGCTTATAATTTCCACTCCGTGCGTTATTATAAAATCACTTATAAGAGAATACGATTCAAAAATAATGGCGTCTCTGCTTAAGGCGTTTATACTTACGCTTGCGGTGCAGGCTTTGTTAATAGCTCTGAGCCACCTGTTTATACACACGGAAAATCAGAATCGGCTCCGTGTTCTGCGCTTCGGTTCGATTTTCGCAAACTGCGGCTTTATGTCTCTGCCGCTTCAAGAGGTGATTTTGGGAGCGGACGGAACTCTGTACGGCTCCGCCTACATAATAATGTTCAACCTTGTTATATGGAGCTACGGTATTTTCCTTATAAGCGGCGATAAAAGCTACATAAAGCCGAAAAAGCTGTTTATAAATCCGGGAATTGCGGGACTGCTTATAGGAATGATAATATTTGTTTTTTCGATTCCCGTACCGAAAATAATTTCAGCTCCTATAAATTATCTTGCGGCAATATATACGCCGCTTCCCATGCTGATAATCGGCTATCACTTAGCGCAGACCAATGTTTTGTACGCATTTAAGGATATGCGCTGTATTTTCGCGGTGCTTTTAAGGCTTGTGGTATACCCCTTTGCCGCTCTCGGCTTTCTGTTCCTTATAGGCGTAAGGGGTACTCTGCTCGTTTCCATAGTGATTTCCGTAAGCGCGCCGGTTGCCGCGCTTACAACTATGTTTTCCTCTAAATTTGAGGGAGATGTACCCCTTTCGGTCGATATGGTATCGTTAAGCACGGTCCTGTCGCTTGTGACAATGCCGCTTGTAATAAGCGTTTCGCAAATCGTCTCCGCATTATAACAATTATAAAAGCACATATCTGTTGCTTACATAACCCACAGTGCCGTTATAGCCTATCAGGTCCCAGTCGGGAAGACGGTTATAAATCAGTATTTCCGCACCGTTCGGCACCCTGCCCTTTATTGCGGAATCGGTACTCGGCAGCGCTCTTATATTAAGATTTGACCCGCTTGTCGCAACGGTTGCGGTTTGTATCGGCTGCGGCATATTAAACGGTATTCCGAAAAACTCGGTAAGCGAAAGCACAAGGTTTTCGGCGATTGCGTTTATATTGTTTCTTATCCAGTCCGCGTCCTGCGGATTATCGTGATAGGCAAGCTCTATAAGCACCCCCGGCGCTCTGACTCTCGCAACCTCTCCGAGCCGTGTTGTAGGTACGGTTCTTACCCTGTCGGGGAGAGGATATATAAGCTGTAAATTATTTGCGGCTATATCCGCAAATCTCTTGCCCTGCACGCTTGACGGATAATAATAAACCTCTGTTCCCCGTACCGTCGGGTTTCCGCTCCCTACGGCATTTGAATGAAGCGCCAAGTGCAAATCATAATTCCCCGCGTTTGACGCCGCTATCGAGCTTGCAGCGGTCATATCCGGCGTATTGCGTGTAAACTGTATACCGCTTGCGGCAAGATACGGCTCCATTGCGTCGGCGATAAGATTCATATAGTATTCTTCGTTGCCGCCGCCGGCGTACGGGTTAAATTCCTGTGTTGACGGACTTAAATAAATATTAGGCATATAATCAACTCCTTAAAGCCTGTAATAATAAAACGGTTCCTCACTTCACAGAATATGAAATAACGAGCCGCATTGTTAAAGGCTGTTTATTTTCTGCCTTGTAATAAAAACCGAAACGGAGAGATATAATTTTGTCAGACAGAAAGACATATATAACAGTATTAAATGTTTTTTCCTGCTTAAGCGTTTTGTTCCTGCATACCGGCGGCTTTTGGGAGTTCAGCAAAACCCGCAGCTGGGTTGCCGCCAACCTTGTTGAAAGTGTATTTTATTTTGCGGTTCCGGTTTTTATTATGATCCCCGGCGTTACGCTGATGAATTACCGTAAGCGCTGTACAACCGCCGAATACTTTAAAAGGCGTATAAAAAAAACCGTCATACCCTTTTTGTTTTGGAGCATAATCGGTCTGTTTTTCGTTATTTGGCGTGACGGCAGGAACAGTATCAGTTTAAAGCCGCTCGATATAGTAAATTCCGTGGCAAATTGCCGGTATATAGGTATTTACTACTTTTTCATTATTATTTTCGGAATTTATCTTTCCATTCCCGTTGTCAGCAGTATCGGCGAGGAAAGCCGTAAAAAGGTATTTTCCTATGCGATAATCACCGCCTTTACCGTCAATTCGCTCCTGCCGTTTACAGCCGTATTGAGCGGCGGCAAAATAATTCACAACGGCGAATTTTCATTTTACGCGGTCAGCGGATATCTTATATATGTATTTATCGGCTATTACCTTGATAATTATGAAATAGGCAAAACGGGACGGTGTCTCATATATATATTCGGTCTTCTCGGTCTTCTTGTCCATTTTTTCGGAACATGGTATCTTTCTTACAGGGATAACGGAATAGTCACTCTGTTAAAGGGCTATGTTTCCGTGCCGTGTGTTCTTTATTCATCTTCGGTTTTTCTCGCTTTCAGACAAATTCCGTTTAATAAATTTCCGAAACGGCTGTTGAAGGCAATAACATATTTCAGCGGACAGACCTTCGGAATTTACCTTATTCATATACCGCTTATGACGGTGGCTGAAAGGGTCTTTGATATTTCACCGCAAAGGACTTTGTCAAGAATACTGTTTGCAATCGTTTTGTTTGTTGTATCGGGCTTCATAATAAAGCTTCTGCAAAAAATCCCGATTGTCAAGCATATAGTTCCGTAATACAGAACCCCCGGGGTAAAAAGCTTACGCTTTTTACCCCGGGGGTTTTTCTTAAATTTACAGACCAAGCTCGGCTGCGCTCTTTTTAACATTCGATAAGAACCAACAGTACAAAGCCTCGCCCAGCTCTTGATAAACGGGGTCTCCGTCATGTGAGCAGAGCATGGCAAAGGTCTGCCCTATTCTTCTGTCTATCTCGCTGCCTCTTCTGTAAGCCAAGTAATAGAATGAAAACGCGCCCGTATCGTTCGAAGACTTATAAAGCTCGCTGTCGTTCTTCTTAAGAGTGTCGATAAAGCTTTTTTGAGCTATACCGCAGAGCGTATCGTCCCGACAGTATTGCTCAAAGCCGACCGTTGCCGTGAACGAGAGCAAAAGCCGTCTTTGGACGGTCATTTCAAAATCCTCGGGTTCTTCGGCAAACCGACTGTTTTTTGCGTCCTTAATAAACTCAAGCGCCACGCGGCGGCCGAGCTCCTTTGCGTTATCGATTTTGCCCTTTTCGGGAATATGCTCTCCGTCGTTTTTTTGAAGTCTTTTATTTATTTCCCTTGAAGGCTTGTTTCCTGCAATTTTTATATCGCTGTCTGAATACAATATCACTCACCCTTTGCGGTTTTATATTCCCTTAAAGCCTCGGCAAGCTGTGCCGGACATGAGGTATTTTTAAATCCGCACTTTATAGATGACAGCTTATTTATAACATCGTCTATTTTCATACCCTCGACCAGCTTGGCAACACCTTGGGTGTTTCCGCTGCAGCCGCCGTCGAACCTTACGCTTTTTACGGTGTCGCCGTCCACATCTATTAAAATACCTCTTGCACAAACTCCGTTTGTTTTATATGAAAATTCCATAGCTTTTATGCTTCCTTATCTGTCTTTAAATTTATTGCTTCTTACCGGATGGCGAAGCTTACGCAGAGCCTTTGCCTCTATCTGACGGATTCGCTCTCTTGTTACATTGAATTCCGTTCCGACCTCTTCAAGCGTATGGCATCTGCCGTCCTGAAGTCCGAAACGCAGGCGTATAACGGATTCCTCTCTCGGAGTAAGGGTTTTAAGAACTCCGTCAATATCCTCGTTCGTAATTGTTTTAAGAGCCGCCTCATCGGGGGC
>DKDS01000089.1 GCA_002451855.1 Ruminococcaceae bacterium UBA6842
ACGCCGCCCTCGTGGAACGGGTCGGCGGCGAAATACAGCGCGTCTCCGAAAATCTCTTTCTGAACGCTGTAAAATATCTCGGCATAGCGTGAAAATGTATCCGTATCGGTTTTCAGCATTGCGGGTCTTTGCATTCCGCACCATGTTCCCTGCGGTATTATCTCAGCCTTATAATCATGTTCCCTAATGTCGGTAGGCACCATTCCGCTGTACCCCTGCAATACGGGGCGCATACCGAGCTTTTTCATAATAAGATGATTACGCCTTGCAAGGCGTGTGCGCTCCTCAAACCATGAATCGTGCACAGGGCCGTTAATTCCGAATATATTTGCCATACAGAACCATGCGTAATGCGCGGGGCCGGGAAGAAAAGCCTTTACTTCGTCAAGGCTGTATCCGAGCTTGCCCAAAAACCGCCGCCATACCTCCTCCTGACCTATTATGTCAAGGACTGTATTGACGCCGTTTAAGGCTAACCAGTCAAGCTCGTTTCTCCATTCCTTTTCACCCCAAAAGGCGTAGCTGTATGAAAGCGTGCAAAAATTGTACGCATAGCGTATCCGTGCCTTTGTTTCACGGTACACAGGCTTTTCGGGCACAACTATTCTGTCAGGCATTCTTACCTGATCGCCCACCTGTGAAATATTCACCTTGCAATAATATTTGAGATAAAAATTCAGACCGGCCGCAACCGAAACACCCGTGTTACCCGTTATTTTTACTTTCCCGTTAACGCCCGCAATACTGAAATAGTCGTATTTCTTTTCTTCACCTATGCAAAAATCAAACCATTCTATGTATTCCTTGCCGAGCCGCCGCTCAACAATTCCGAAAACCTCGTTTGCGGCGTCCTCATTTGTAACTGGGACATTATATTCGGACCGTTCAAAATTACATATGTTTATTTCGGGTCTTTTAATTACGGGCGTGCCGCTCGGTCTGCCGGAAAATTCCAGCCTGTCAAACGCCGCCTCGGGGGACGCCGAATTATATTCGTAATATACCCGTATTACCCGCGCCTCTTTACCGTTAAGGCTGTATATATCACCGTTTTCTCCGCAAGGCTTACAGTCATTTTTAACGGCGGCAAGCTCAAAATCTCTTCCGTTAAGGCTTGTATAAAGGGAATAGTGGGAAAAGTCCGCCTTTTGTGTGTAGACGGTTACGGTATCAAGGTAATGATTTTCCCGAAGCTTATAATCAAAGCATTTCGGATATATGTTAAGAAGGTTTACACCGTCGTACTCGGCTACGGTTATATCCGATACCGCTTTATTTGAATAAATGAATATATGGGAAGCGGTAATAGGTTCATTCAGATCTATTTTTAGCTTCCCGTCCTTATCGGGCTTAAAGCTGCCAAGCTCTATTAAGACATCGGTAACAGAGTTTTGGGCATACTTAATTTCCGCCTCGGAATTTACAGCGGCATAGATCCCCTTAATGCTGTAATTTCCGCAAAGCTCGACCGCCACTCCGTTCGGGAGACTATTTAAGCTGTAATCTATTGTCTTTTTCATAGATTCACCCCAAATGAGCCGCTATATATTCGGCAAGCTTCTTATAACCTGCCGCGCCGAAATGCAGTCCGTCATTCGGTTGCATCACGGCTTCGTTCTCCTCGGTAAAATCGGGGCATTTTGCCGTATCTATCAGCTTAAAATCGTTCTTCAAGGCAAAATTCCTTACAAACAGCACGGCCTTTTCAACCCGATCCGCGTAACCGCAATTTGAATACTCGGGGTTTTTTGTGGCGTGCGGCGGCGTACAAAGTATTATTTCGGCTTCGGGCGCATCCTCACAGCACTTTTTCACCAAGTATTCATAATCGTGATTACCCTTAATATCCTCTTTCGGGTCAAGACAGCCGTTTGTTCCGAGCATAATTATGATAATATCGGAACCTTTAACATCAACCTTGCCCTCGTCATAATATTTTTTATAGCTCATGGGGTTAAAACCGCATTTGCCGAAATTACGGACTGTCGCTCCCGTTATTTCGGATAAATAAAACGGATAATTTTCCTTATGCACATTTGCTATTCCCGTTTTACCCTTTACGCCGTAATCTCCCTCTGTCAGGCTGTCGCCGATGCATGAAATAATCATTTTAATTTTCCTTTCCCTGTTTTGATAAAGAAACCATACTGTCAAATATGTACCGCGCGGTCATTTCGGCTCCGAGCGGCGTCGGATGGCATGAGTCATATTTACTGTCACTCAGCCAATCGCGCTGTCCGAAATGCTCGCTTCCCGGTATCAAATGGTTCATCCAAAGAAAATGTACATCAATAAGCGGTAACGAGTATTCCTCCGCCAAAGACTTTACAGCCTCGCAATAAGGCTCCAGTCGGCTTTTATCATCAACACCCATATCATTATAAGACGGTGTTAAAAGCACGACCGCCGTATCGGGCAGGCGTTCCGCCAGCAATTTAAGTAAATCACGGTAATTCAGCTTGAACTGTTCGGGGGTTACATATTTGTTCGGGTCTTCGCTCAAAGCGTCGTTTATCCCCGTCATAACTGTCATTACATCAGGCTTAATACCGTTTGGCAAAAGCACCGTAAAATCGTCAACTCTTCTTATAAGCCTTGACACCGTGTTTCCGCCGACGCCGTTTCTGATAACCGTAAGGCTGCCCTTTTCTCCCGAATGTACCAATACCGGACCTGTATAGCCGTCAATGGTATCATAATCACCTGTGCCGCAGTTGCCGTCATAACGCAGTACGGCAGTATCAGGGTACTTAAATCCGAACTGAGCCGCAAGCTTTGCGGTATAGGTTTCCTCCGCAGTGCAGTGTATAAGCCCGTAGGTTATACTGTCCCCTACACAGCAAAGCACGGCGTCTTTTCCTGTTACAACTTTTTCAAAAAAATCGGTTACGGTCATATCC
Source organism: Ruminococcaceae bacterium UBA6842 (assembly GCA_002451855.1). GTDB lineage: Bacteria > Bacillota > Clostridia > Oscillospirales > Acutalibacteraceae > UBA737. Next base: position 2,901 of record DKDS01000089.1, read on the forward strand.
CTACAAGCTCCTTAATCAGGCTTCTGATATTATTCGGCGGAAAACGGCGGTTTTTAAATTATCGCTTTGCGCCATAAGCATAATTTCTTCCTGTTTATAAGCCGGCTTTACAGCTATTGAAATCTTGCCCATATACATACGCCTTTCCGCAGCCCCTACACGGTTATGGTCGCAGTTGTCAGAGCCTGTGCCCACAATCACCGCAGGGTCGGCAACCGAGAAACGGACATATTCCGAAGCGTCGGGAACGACATTTCCGTCCTTATCGGTACACTCGCAGGTGAATATAGCCAAATCACTGCCGTTTGCTTCAAAGCTGTTTTCAAGCGTAAGCCATAAAGCCTCCGGCTTTCCTGTGGTACGCTTAACATCCTCTGCCGCAAGGGCGCCTTTAATATATCCCTTTGCCGTCAGCTCTCCCTTTTCATAGACTACGGTCCACTCGCCGTGACCGTACTTTTCTATTTGCTTTACGCCTAACGACCTGCCGTTTAAAATAAGCTCCAATTCCTCGCAATTCGTATAAACCGTTACTGCAATAGGAGTTCCCTCCTGCCCCTCAAAATTCCAGTGGGGAACGATATGCACCATAGGCTTATCTGTCCAAAGCGATTTATTCTGGTAAAACGCGCCCTTTTTTTGTAAGAATAAATCAAGCGCACCCGATTTTGAGCAAATAGCCGGCCAAGCCGCTTCGCCCCTATGCTCTACGCCTATCCACTGATACGCTCCGAAAACATACGGACGGCTCATAAGGAACTTCCATGTATCCTCTCTGCCCTTAAACCATGAATTTGTATCCCTATCCTTATCGGTAAGGCGCATATTCCCGAAGGGCGGATAATTCCAGTCCCTCGTTGTGCCCGTAGCACAGCATTCGGATGAGAACACCGGCTTGTCGGGACACATTTCGTGAACCTTATCGTAAATATCCAAATTATAGTTAATGCCTATAATATCGCAGTAATCGTATATTGTTGATTTGTCGGGAGTTTTATCCTCTGCGGCGGTTATCGGTCTTGTATAATCCAGCTTGCGTATAAAAGCCGCCATAGCCCTCTGCGTCAAGGCGCCGTTTTGTGTTATATGGCTCGGCTCTTCGTTTCCTGTCGACCACATTATAACGCTGGGTCTGTTTCTGTCCCTCTTTATTAAATATTCAAGCTGTTCATTTGTTTCCTCTGTCGTTTGGAACCATCTGGTCTCGTCCATAACAAGAAAGCCCATCTCGTCAAAGGCGTCCATATAATACTCTGTCTGCTGGTAATGGCTCGTCCTGTAACCGTTTGCTCCCATTTCCTTTAAAAGACCTATCTTGTATTTTGCGACATTCCTCGGTACGGCAAGTCCCGTAAGACCGTAATCCTGATGACCGCAAACGCCCTTTATTACAGTTTTTTTGCCGTTGAGCAACAGTCCTCGGTCCACGGTAAATTCCACTGCTCTGAAGCCTATCCTTGTAAAGCAGACATCTGTAAGCTCTTCACCGCAAAATACACGGGTCTCGACGGTGTAAAGGTTCGGGCTGTCGCAATCCCACAAAAGCGGATTTTCCGCCAAAGCCGAATATTTGATTACACCCTTTTCACGAAGCGGAATAAGACCGTTTCCGATACCCTTTGCAACAGCATTGCCGTTTGTGTCGCAAACCGTACTTTCCACCCGTACCCCCTCGTCGGAATAAAGACTGTTTACCACAGTTGTTTCAAAATCTATCTGCCAGCTATTGTTGTCAAGCTTCTTATAGGGAGCGTAAACTCCCCACAAATCGACCGCAACAGGCTCGGTAACGGTTAAATGAACATCTCTGTATATTCCGCCGCCCTGATACCACCAGCCTTCAAATTCCTCGGTATTTACATAAACCGCTAAGACATTTTCCTTATCGTAATAAGCATTGTTTGTAATATCGATTTCAAAGGTGTTGTATCTTGAAAAATTATGCTTCATAAGACAGCCGTTCAAATAAATCACCGAGCTGCCCGCAATACCGTCAAATCTTAAAAGTATCCGTTTGCCGAGACTGTTTTCAGGCAAACAAAATCTTTTTCTGTACCATGCGTTATCGTAATGAAGATAGCCAAGAGAGTTATTCTCATTCTCGCTCAAATCCTGATTGACGATATAATCGTGGGGAATATTCACCTTTTCCCATTTTTCGTGGGTCAGGATACCCGTTTTTGAATAAAACTGATCCGGCACATCCTGATATGAATAAGCCGCAGGGCCCGATTTTTTGCGTTCTGTTTTGCTTTGGCTGTATACAGGTCCCTTCCAGTACGGGGTTTCCACCTTAATATCGCCCTTGTGAAAATTCCAATCGTTATTTAATAAAATCTCAGTTCTCATTTGATAACACCGTCCGCAGTACATTAAACATTATTTACCGTAAAGGTTTTTGCCCAATTATTGAATACTACCGCCTCGTTTGCGGTGGTATCGTTTTCTCCGTAAAAATTAAGGACAGGAGCCTCCAGTTCTTCTATGCGGTCTGTCTCGCCGTTTAAGTAAGCGCCGATTCGCTTTGCGCAGTGCTTTATGCGCATTATAAGTCCGCCTATCCGCACATCCTGCACTTCAAAGCCAAAGGGCTTGTTTTCACGCATCCACTGCTTTTCAAACGATTCATAAAACCGTTCGATTTTTAAAATAAGACCGTCATAATCGGAAAGTAATCTTGCCAGCTCGTCCCTTTTGCCCTCGGTGTACGCCTTGCGTGTTCTTACGCCCAAATCGTACTTAACCGCCAACACCTCGCACAAATTCGCAATGTTTTCAAATATGTACGAATACTCGTTCCCCGTACTTATCTTTCGGAGCCGTTCGGCGGATTCGCGGTATTTTTCAGGCTGACCGTCTCTTACCTTGCAGTCAAACACACCCGAAAAGCAATCATTATAAAGCATATACTTATCGGGATTGTTGTATTTTACAATATTATCGGTAAGCGGAAGCTCTATAAACGAAAATTCGTCAAAATCAATCCCGAACATCTCTTTAAAGCCTTTCTTTACCGATTTCATATCGAAATTGCCCTTTGCGAACTGAGCGCCTGCGTACATTGCGGGCAAAACGGAAAATTTAGAGCATTCCGCTCCGTTATCGCCCCACATTGTAAAAAACATATCCTTTATTCCGTATTTATTACAGCTTTTAACCGCCGCCTCTGTTGCCTCTAACGACCATTTGATATGCGGCGCAAATCCTGTCCATGTCCAGTAGCCGCCCGCGAACCAAGCCGTATCCTGAACGGATTTTATAAGCGATATGCTCTCGTCATAGGGAGGCTGTTCGTTAAAATAGTAGGTCCAGTATACAAGCGTTACGTTTTTCGGTATTTTTTCCTTTATGGACGGGTCTATTTTACCGTCCTTGCAATATTCGGAGTTATTGGCAAAATGGAAAAACATATCGTGCCATATGAGCAGCTGCAAGCCGTACTTCTCGGCAATTTCGGAAATACGGTTCAAATGCTCAAGGTAAATATCAATTCTGTTTCTGTAACCGTTCTTTCTTAAATATCTGCCGAGACCCATATTGTCCGCCTCGTCCATACCTATATGAACGATATTGCTTGAAAAACAGCTCTTTATGGTTGAAAACATATCGTCTATAAGCTCATATACCTTTTCTTCGCCTATGCAGATAATATTATCTATATCCGATATTGCCTTGTAATTGTCCCAGCGTATTATGCCCTCAAGGTGAGCCAAAGTCTGAATACATGGCATAAGCTCAATATTATGCTGCTTTGCAAAGGAGTCTATTTCTCTTATTTCATCCTTTGAATATCTTCCGCGAAGATGTCCGAAATACGGCTGATTATCCACCTCATAGGTATCCTCGGTATAAAGCATAAGGCTGTTATATCCCATTTTTTCAAGATTTACAATGAATTTTTTTAAGGTGTTGATATTCATTACCGCATTACGCGAGCAATCAATCATCACGCCCAAACAGTTGTCTCTATTCATAGCCTATCTCCTCACGCTAAGCAATCAATCCAATTTATGTATGAAAGCCAGTTTATAACCAAATTCTTCCACTGGGCAACATGCGGCGTGTCCTCCGCCAACGCAAGCCCGTGCCGACCGTCGGGAAAAATATGCATTTCCACGGGAACTCGGTTTCTTTTCAGATGCTCGGCATATCTGTAACTGTTGATAACATTAACGCCGTCGTCGCCTGCCGTGTGCCATATAAACGCCTGCGGTGTGTCCTTACGCATCAACAAATACGGGTCAACCGAACATTCAAATCCGCTTTTTTCACTGCCTATAAGATTTTTGTAGCTGTCCTTATGCGAAATATCCGAAAACTCGGGATTGCATATTACGGGATAGCAAAGTATCTGCGCGTTGGGAATATATTCCGTCTTACTTATATTATCGAATACCTCGTCGGCAAGCTCCGCACTGCTTGTGGAAAGAAGCGCCGCCAAATGTCCGCCCGCCGAAGAACCGACAACGGCTATTTTATCAGTATCAATACCGTATTTCTCCGCATTTGCGCGCACATACTGAACAGCCCGTCTCGCGTCGTACAGTGCGTCGGGGTATCTGTGGGGAGTGACCCTGTAATCAACGGAAAATGAGGTGATCCCGTGCTCCGCAAAAAATTCGGCGTAATCTATACCCTCGTAAGAGGCATGACCCCAATACGCTCCGCCCGGAAACACTATCATCGCGCAGCGTGAGGTTTTGTTCTGCGGTATGACCTCGCTCATCAGTACCTCGTCACGGTATCCGTCAGGCCATATATTAAATACTCTTTTGCTGAAATTACAGTCTGCCATAATAATTTCCTCCGGAAAAAATCAATGTAAATATCAAAACCCTTGCGGTATTTATTCTCGGCTTTCAGAAAATAACAAAATCACATATTGCCGAACCGTAGCTCGCCACAGAAACGGCAATATGTGATTTTAAAAAGCTTTCAGCTCATAATGTTATCCTCTTAATCGGAAACGGCTAACGCTATGAAGCGCTCGTTTTTTTCATCATCCACAGCGCAGTAAAAATGATAGTTTCTTCCGCCAATTCTTACAAACCATGTTTTATGCGCGTGGCTTTTTTCCCAATCGTATTCGCTTTCTATAAGCGGTTTTCCGTCCCAACAGTTCCAATTTATCAAATCACGCGAGCAGGCAAAGGTATTAAAGGCAGGTTTTCCGCTTATAAGTCTAAAGAAAAAAGCAACATAAATATCATCTATTAAAATTACCTGCGGATCGCCGCAAATAAGACCCTTGGAATCGCCGCTCACCAAATCTATAACAGGTCGGTCTCCGTAGCGCTCCCAATGCTCTGCGTCATCGGATACGGCAAGCAAAATTCTTTCCTTATAATCCGCACCCTTGGCATTGTACATATTGACATATTTATACCCTGTAACGCCAAGCTTATCCTCAAATAAAAAGCTTTTATAAAGCGTTCTGCTCGATGCTTTGCGGCAGTCACTGTCATCGGGGCGCAATATCGGGTTCGGCAGCCGTGTAAATCCGTCGGGATCGGTCGGGTCAAGAGTTTTTGCAAGACCCATATAAAGCGGATCCGGCTCATAACCGTCATTATTGCCCGCAAGATAAGAAATGTAGTAGCTGCCGTTTATTTTTTGCAGTTCACCGGTTCCGTCATAATTAATATCCGGAAACGCGGCATAGCCCGCGCACTGCTTACTGTCCCACCAATCAAGGTTATTTCTGCGAAAAACCGTTCCGCAGTATACCCAGTTAATCAGATCCTTTGATTTTGCAAGATGCGTCTCGTAGCCGGAATCACTGCAATTCTTATTTATTGCAATAAAATACATATAGAATATACCGTCTTTTTTAAAAACCGTGGGACTGTCGGTAAAACAACCGTCCAGCTTCATAACCGCTCCGAGCTTATGCGGAGTTTTTATCTTTTCATACACTCTCTGCATTTCCTCTTCGGTTACTGCTGCTTTTGTGCTGTTTTTAAATTCTACCATATCAAACCACTTCCCTGCTTAGCAATCCCGTTTAATTAAGAAATTAAAAATTCAAGCTTTTTACCTAACAGAGTGTACGAACCGTCCTTATTCTCCGCTACGCCCTTTGCTTTGAGCTTATAAGAGAAATTATTGTTCTTAAATGTAAGTGTGGAATTATCGGAAGCGCTTACCGTTGTGTTTTCGGCTATATTTGCCTGCCAACGCCACGCAAGCTCAATATCGGGGCAGATAACCTCGATAGAATTTTCAGAGAAGACAATTTTTCCGGTCTTGTCATTAAGCAAAACGCTTAAAACCAAGCTTTCACCGTCTTTTTTAGAATCTGTTATTTTGCACTTAATATCCTCGCCGTTTAATGCGTCGAGCATATATATTCCGGCTCTTTTTCCGTCACTGCTCCATAAATAGCCGTCTATTATCGGCAATGCATAGTAGCCTGTTGTAGCCTCGGTAGCCGGAACTATAAAGTGCGGATCCATATAATTTTCATTAAACAGCTGAATATCTCTTATCCAGGTTTTATCGCTTGAAACCATCAGATTTATACGGTAATTGCTATTGTAGTACCACGCTGTCTGATGACCCTCGTTTTTCCAGTCCTTAAGTGCCACCATTGAGGTTGCGGGTGATTTGCTGTATTCCTCCCTGAACCTTCTGCCTGTGGCGCTCAGGCTCTCGATTTTAACAATACCCTCTTCGCTGTACTGCTTCAGCTTCTCCATCTGCATAAAATAGCCGTCCTTCATGCTATCCCAACCGAAGCTGTTTTCCTGCCCGATTTGAACATAAGACATAGACATACATTCATTTTTAACAACATCGTTAAAATACCAGTCTACCCATTCGGGACTTTTACCCGTTTTCCAGATAGGCTCAAAAGTGTATATCTGTTTCCTGTAATCATCGTGCGAAAGGTCTTCCTTAAGACCCGAATCATACTCATATATCGGGTCTACACCAAGCATTCTGAATGTCGGAGTGGAAAGCTGCATTGTATCGCTTTGCGCCGGATGAAGCATATTGTACTTGCTTGGAAAATAGCCTTGGTTATAATATCCGCCCCAAAGTGTGTAGCCGTCCGTGCCGTACTGCTCACGGCATATACAGAATGCGTCTATTTTATAAGCAGATGAAAGATAATTCATTGAATAGCTGTCAAGCAGCCATGAGCCGACTACCTTCGGGAAATGCCCGAAAACTCTGAAGAACTGCATCATAGCCTCATCAATAAGACGCTTTCTCTGCTCCTTATGATATGCAATCAAAAAGTCGGGGTCTACATGGTAATCCCACGAGAAGCCGGGTCTTCCGTTCCACTTGATTCCTACCTTCTCTACAAGAGACTGAACCATTTCAAGCCACAGACCGAGTTCGATATTTTCCTTTTCACCCTCAAATAAGTTTACAAATTCCTTTGAGGTAAGAGTATCATATTGCAGTAAGAATGTAAAGGGAAAGTTGTATTTTTTCTGCAGCTTCAGCTGCTCCTTTACCGGCTTCAGCAAATCTAAGTTCTTGTTCCGCGGTTCAACGGCTCTGACAAAATTAATAATGTTAACTACACAAGGTTTCATTGAAGTAATCTCCTATAACTAAAATCACGGTTTATCCTACTATACCGGTTCTTTCTATACTCTCGGTAAAATACCGTTGGGTGAATACATATATAAAGAGCGGCGGGAATACAACCAGACAGGCGCCTGCCTGCAGATAGGTTCTCATTCCGTAGGTATCAAGTCCGCTTGCTACTATCTTGCTGTTTTCAAGCAAGGTCTTTAAACCGCTCAGCTCAACTGTCAACGGTTTTAAATTTGAATTGAAATACATGGTGGAATTATAATAATCGTTCCAATGCCATATAAACGAGAACAACATAACCGTGATTATTGTAGGTACAGCCAAAGGTATAATAATTTTTACATAAGTCCCGAACGGGCCGCATCCGTCAATGGCAGCAGCTTCTTCCAAATCCTTAGGCATCCCCTTAAAGGCCTGAATAAATATGAATATAAACAGTCCCGACCGCAGACCCGAAGCGAAAAACGCGGGTAAAATAAATGTCCACGGGGTATTTATCAGATTTATTGTTTTTCCGAACAGAGACAAAATACCGCCGAAATCAAAATAGCTGTAATTAATATACGTAGCGGAAAGCAATGCCGGAGGCGGAACAACAATAGTTATTAAAACAATAAAGTAAAGTATCTTATTCTCAAAATACTTGAACCTTGCAATGCTGTACCCGACCATCGAGCAGGAAATAAGCGTTCCGAGCGTGCTTAAAACAGATATTGTCAGTGTCAGAATTAACGAATCCTTATAATTGATAAACTTGCTGACTGCCTTTATGGATTTAAGCGAAATGGTCTTCGGTATCCATAAAACCGTAGGGTCGTTAACTGCCGACGGATCCTGAAAAGCCACAGAAAACATATAAAAAATAGGAAACAGGAACAAATAGCACAGTCCTATTATAAACAGCGTTCTGAAAAGCTTAAACACAAAGGAAGAAAATTTTCTTTTGTATACAGCGGCGGAGGCTGTGTTCTTGCTCAAAATATTAAGTCTTTTCATATCGCTTTTTCCCCTTTGGCTTATCGGCTTCAAGCGCCGAGAAGATCTTAATAACTATCAGTATTACAGCAAAAATAATAAGGAAATAAACCCACGCCATTGCGGCGGACCAACCGTATTTCAACTGCGCCGCCGTATTCAGAACCTGTTTCATTACCGCGTTGGTATTCAGCGTAAAGCAGTCCACCACCGAGTAAATAAAGTTGGTTAGTATCATCGGAGAAATCATAGGCAAGGTTATTTTCCAAAAGATTTCCCACGATGAGGCGCCCTCAACCATTGCCGCTTCATACAGCGAACCGGATATGCTTTGAACAGCCGCCAGGAATATAACCGTTTGTATACCAGTAAGCCACGCCAAATTAAACAGGTTATCCGATATGTTAGTGGCGAAATTTATCACCTTGCTTGAAAGTCCCAAATCGGTCAACAACGTTGCCAAAGCGTCGCTTTGCGTTATTTCACCGCCTGCTACGGCATTGCCCGACATTATCTGGTTTGCGGCAACATCCGAATTGATAAGCTCAAGTATTATACCCGAAGCCAAAATAACCGGAAGGAAAAAGACCGCCCTTACAAAGGTTCTGCCGTGGAATTTCTGATTTAAAATGAGGGCAAAGAACAAGGAAAGCACCAATATTACGGGCACCTGCCACAGCATTTTAACAACCGAGCTTACAAGATTGGTTGTATAATATGTATCCTCGGTAAAAATGTATTTTAAGTTACTTAAGCCCACAAACACACGCTTGTAACCGAATTCCTGCATTGTGACCCTTTGGAATACAAACATAATCGACTGAAACATCGGTTTCAGAAAAAAGAACAAAAAGCCCAAATAGAACGGGATTGCAAATATTCTGCCTGATTTTGCCTGTTGTTTTCTTAAGCTGTAAGACTTCTTATTCAATTTGCTATCCCCTTTCTATTACGGCATAGCTCTTTGCCTTAATAACCGTATCATTGTATAAATAATCGCTGTCCGAATAATTTACCGCAACTTCTATATTATTGTCGTAAACGGTGCTGTCGACATTTTCGGCAATTTCGGAATGTGCAGCTATCGTGGCATTTGCAATGCGTTTAAGAAGCGGTAAATAGTCCTTCATAGCTTCCTTTGCGTCACTGCTCCACAGCGAATAGGTAGATGAATACAGACTGTCGTATCTCGTATCGGTGAGTACATCCGCATCCTTGTAAATTGCCGCGTAAAGCGGTTCTATTCCGCCCTCTACGGAATTAAGCATTGTCACATCCGGCTCCTGCGTCTGATATATTTCAGGCGAGGTCATCGGAATATATCCGTGAAAGACTATCTGATAAAACGGTATTTCCTTATCAAACAGCTCATATCCGCTTGAATATACCGGAGTCTGATAGATTATGTTCATATACGGAGCGGCGTACTCGTTTGCCGTTTTTCCCGCAAGCGAAACACTGCCCGAATAGTTCTTAATCACAGCGGATATTTTATCCTGTGCCTGATTTCTGTAAACTCTGCTGTCCTTGTTATAATCGCTGTAAAGCGTATTTGTTATACCGCTAAGGCAAATTCCCGAAATCTTATTTTTCTTTGCGGAGCTGAGGAATTTATCAGAAACCTGCTTCAGCTTGTTCGGTGACAACAGATAATACGGATCGCAGTCAAGCTTTGAAGAATATACCGAACGGAGATATTCCTTTTGCTTGGGAATTTCATTAAATACTGTCTTTATAGAGTATTTGCCGCTGTTTTTTCTTAAGGTTGTAAAATCGACATCCAAATAAAGCTCAATATCATTCTTTGAAAGATATTCGGCAAATTGGCTGTAGCCTTTGCTGCCGCCTATTTTCCCGCTTATTTTAAGCTTACTCGGCACTGCTTTATTTAAAATATCGCCGGACCAACCGAGCACTCTCACGGATGAAAGATAATCACCGAAATCCCTTGCGATTTCCTGCGCCTGAGCGAAAGTGGTCAACGGAACCGTTTTTGTGTAAGGAATACCGAAGAAAGCCGAATTTACGGTGACCGCACCGTATAAATTCAAATGCGCGCCGACATCCGAAGTCTTTTTCGTAAGTCCTTTTTCTTTTATCAGGTAGTTCCTGTATATTTCGGCGGCTCCCGCATAATTTGCTTTGTCGCTCGAATGGGTATAATATTTAACCTGATAATCGGACTTAAAATCGCTTATATCATCCGTGCTGTAAATTTCCTTTCGGCTGTTGGTCTGCGCAAAAAGGATTTTTTCGGTAATGTTCCTTAAATTAACCTTACTGCTTACCGCAGTATACGCACAGTCGCTGTTGCCGTTTATAAGGGCTATCGAAGCATTGGAGTCGCCCTCTGTAATAATTCCCGTTAAAGCGTTGTTTCCGTTTTTAACGGTTGAAATTACCGGCAGATAAACCGATTCGTACCTTGACATTTGGGTTTCCGGCGTATCCGTAACCTCTTTGCCGTAAAGCATTTTATCATATTTAAGACTGCTCTTTTTCCCGTTATTGAACTCTACCAAAGCTCCGCAGCCGTCGGGCACAAACACATACCCATTATCGGTCGAATTTCCCGCTCCGAACATAGGCAAAACATTAACGGCGGTAATTCTGTAATCCTTTGTTTCCTTAATTTGGGGCACGGCAACGGTTACAACAAAGCAATCGTCGTCGATTTTATATTCCACCGGAATTTCAAAGCCGAATTCATCAAAGTAATATACTGCCCTGAATCCGCCGTCTACCTTTTCGGTTTCAATCCTTCCGTTCAAAAGACAGCCGACATGGCTGTTAACGAACTTTGAGGCAGAGGTTGAAGCCTCGTCGGGATTGTATATGTAATCCACTATAAGCTGTGACCTTACATTCATCTTGTTTTGAAGCTTTGTGACCTCATCACTCAAAAAGTCGTTTGGAACACTGTACCAAATATAACCGTTTTCGTTTTCGCGCAGTGCAAACCACGCATTTTTCTTATCATAGAAAAGAGTATATTTGCGGTTTTGAGCCGCGGTTTCATATTCCGCAATCAAATTGCTGTCGGTATCGTCGGAAACGCCGATTTGCGTCGGAGCGGACGCCTGTTCGGTCGGATTTTCCGCGTTAATAAGAACAACACCTGTCTGAAACGCTAAACAGAGGGTAAGTAAAACAACAAATATACTTTTAATTTTTGCGTTCATTTATTATTTCTCCCCCTTAGCGCAGCTGCAGCTCGCTGACGATTGACATTGCGAAATTGTAAGCCTGTTTAAGCAATGTATAGAATAAAACTATAAGCAATGCAATTACAGCCATACCTATTACTGAAACTATAATCAGCAGTATTGTTTTTGAAACGGAATAATGGTGTATTGACGAAAGTCCTATTATCAGTATCAACGCAAACCATATTATACCGACCGTTGAAATCATACTCATTATGACGGCTTCCTCGGCTGTGAGTACGTTTGAAAGTATAACGGTAATCGCTTTTGTAATAATCATCGGCAGTATCGCATACGCAGTAACCGAAAGTATTTCATTAAAGGTGCCTTTGCCGTCGAAAATGGTACAAACAGACCAGTTCGCGACAACAAACATAATGTAAATTCCTATTGTCTTAACAAGCATAGTCGCAAGACTGTAATCTATTGCGCGGTTGCTGTTAAAGATAAAGCCCTGATTGAAATACTCCAACGAGCAAAGCAAAAACCACACCGCAAATATTACGCCGATAATTTTGTATGAGAACAAGTTTCGGGTCTTAAACTGGTCAAATCCGTCAGCCGGATGAAACAGCGTGTAAAACGGGAAGCTGTATTTGCTTTCAAGCGGTGAATAAACCTCGCCGTCCGCCTTTGCCAATACCTTACCGAGAACCTTTTTAATAATCACAACCGCGATTATCAATACCGCAACCGATAAAATTACCCAGTAATAATTATTTGCGATAAAATCTTTTCTGTACTGTCTGAAGGATTTTGAATAGCTCTCGTGGTCTCCCGCAAGCTTGAAGTTGTGCATTGCCTTAAGGTAATCGCCCTGCGCGTCATAGCAAATTCCGAGACCGTAATACACATATTGCGTATTTGTGTTGCTTTTAAGCAAATCGTTCAGAACGGTTATCGAGGATGTAATCTCATTATTATCAATAAGAGTAAATGCCGTGCGTATCTTCTCGCCGTAGTCTGTCGGCGCAAAAATCGTAACGGTGTTGTTGAGTGCGTCCAGCACCGCAACCTTGTCGCCTATTGACTCAACCGCCACGGGCGAGCTGAACATACCGTGCTGATTTCCGAAGCCGCCGAATGACGCGACAAGCTTTGCTTCCTTTGTATACTGCATTACCTTGCCGCGGTCGGTATCAAGAAGATTTAAAAAGCCCTTGTCGTCAACATCTACATCCGTAAACTTTGTGACCTTGCTTTCCGACCATATAAGTCTGTCCCACTCAAGATCGCCGAAAGGCTGTTTTGCGGAAAGTATATCGGAGCCCTTGAAATTAAGGCATCTTACAGTACCCTCCTCGGCAACGGTACCCTCGCCCTGAGTTACAACATAAAGAAGTCCGCTGCTGTCCATATCAAAATTGTCTATACTGATAGGCGTTGCGCTTGAAAGGCCCTTAATCTGAGTGCGGGTCAGGAAGCGCTTTAAGATATTGTTTAAAACGACCTCGGCGGTAACCTTGACCTCGTTACTTCCGGAGAAGTGCGAAAAGCTTCCGTCCTTTTCAAATACGAATACGCCCTGATCTATACCCGCGGCAATTACAAATATGTTGCCGTCCGAATTAAACGCAACCTTTGTAGCCCTAAACGCCGCATCGGTGTTGACAAGCACGCTGTCGGGCCGTTCTATTATCAAATCAACTGTGTTGTTATATACAGAGACTACACGGTTATGCTCGGTATCGGCTATATAAAATCTGCCGTCCTCCGCAACCGCAAAGCCCTGCGCACCGGAAAAATCAAGCGGAGAACCGTCCTCTGTTTTAAAGCCGGAAAACTCCTCTATCAATTTCCCGTCTTCGCTTATAAGCACAATTCGCGAATTTCCGCTGTCAAGGATATAAAGTCCCTTATTCTTATCATAATACATATCGGCGGGGGCATTAAAGTCCTCTTCAAGTCCCAAAGTATGAGCCGATATGACCTCGCTTTCCCTGTAACCCTCGGGCGCCGCGACCGATTCCTCATAATCGTTATACTCATATCCCTCATACGGAATATTCTGTACCGAATGAGCCGAAGCGGCAACCGAAAACATAAGTGCCGACATTACAAATAGAGAAATTATTTTTAAACCTTTAATCTTCAACTCATAATCCCCCTTATTTTAAACCGGAATGCGACATTGTTTCCATAACGGAGCTTTGCGAATAGATAAAAATCAAAATCGGAGGGATCATCATCATAACGCTTACCGCAGACGCGGCGCCGGCTCTTACAATACCTCCTGCCGAGATGGTTGACAGTACCGAGGGGAGCTGTTTTAACTCCTCGCTGAAAATGTACTGCGTTCCCGTGCCGTTCCAAAAGGTCTGGAATGTGAATATAAGCAATGTCATCATTGCCGGCTTTACGCTCGGCATTACGATATTAAAAAGTATTCTGAATTCACCGGCTCCGTCAATTCTCGCAGCCTCAAGAGTGGCGTCGGGAATTGAGGAAATTATAAACTGCTTCATAAGGTAAAGACCCATAGTGCTTGCAAGCGCCGGCAAAATCATAGCGCCGTATGTATCTACAAGCTTCAGCTTTGAAATAACAAGATACTGCGGTATTGCGGTTACCTCTCCCTGGAACATCATCGCTATAACTACCATACTTGTATAGGCGTTTCTGAATCTGATTTTTGATTTTGAAAGAGAATACGCCGCCATTGTAGCGATAATTATATTTAAAAATGTTCCTATTGCCGAAACAATAACGCTGTTAAGCAAATATCTTGAAAACGGCACCCACAAATTGTCCGAAAGCTGAAATATCTGAGCAAAGTTGCTTAATGTCGGGTTTTTAACAAAAAACCTCGGAGGAAACGCAAAAATCTCATCTATCGGCTTTAATGACTGTATTACCGAATAAAACATCGGCAAAATCATAAAAGAACAAAAGAGCAATAAAAACAAAAACAATACAAATGTTCCGAATTTTGACCTTGAAAGGACTACCTGCTTTTTCGCTTTATGTTCCAATATCAGCTTTTTAAAGAAGCCTTTTATTCTATGCATATCAACAGCAATCCTTTCTGTCAGGTATTAAATCTTCTCAGCAGTTTGTTTACCAGCAGCCATGAAACAAGCATAAGGATAAACAGTATCATAGACAATGCGGAAGCGTAACCCATTTCGTATCTGATACTTCCGTAATCGCTTATATGAAGCACCATAGTATGTGTCGAATATCCGGGGCTCGGGAAGCCGGTCAGGGTTCTGCTTATCGCGCCTGCCGAGAAAGCGTTTGTTATCGTCATAACGGCTCCGAACAACAGCTGGGGTCCTATCTGCGGAAGAGTTACATAGTAAAGCTCCTGCCAGCGATTTTTAAGACCGTCTATCGCAGCCGCCTCGTAATACGATCTGTCAAGCGACTGAAGTCCCGAAATGAACGACAAAAAGCCTACGCCGAAGCCCGACCATATCGTAACTATAATTACGATAAGCATTGCATACTTAGTGTCAGAAAGCCAAGCAATCGGGTCCGAGAGAATTCCAAGATTGATAAGCAGGTTGTTTAAGAAACCTCTTCTGTCAGACGAGAATATGTAAAGCCAAATAAAATATATATTACCCGCCAAAACCGGAGAATAAACTATAAGCGTTACAATGCTCCTCATGGTTCGGCTCAGCTCATTAATAAGCCATGCCAGCACAAAGCTTAAAATGTATCCTATCGGTCCGCTTATCAACGCCAGAACAATAGTATTTTTGAACGCAATCATAAATACATCGTCCTCGGTGAAAATGCGTATGTAGTTTTTAAGCCCGATAAATATCGGCGTCTGAACCATATCAAACTGTGTAAAGCTTAAATAAACGGAGAAGCCCACCGGTATTAATATGAATAAAAAGAAAAGTATTGAAAAGGGCAACAGCATCACATAATGAGGAAGATCCCTTTTTAGTTCATTTTTTAAAGATAACCTTCTGTTTGTCATTTGACTACCCTTTCCGTCTATTTAAACTCTTGCTGCTTTCTTTCAATCTCATCGTTTATAACATCGTTATAAATCGAGAGACTTCTGAAAGCGTTATTCTTTCCTGAAATCGTATCTCTCAAAGCGTTTGTAAGTGAACGGGAAATCATATAGTTTCCGGGAATTTCTCTTACATTGCGTGAGCTTTCCCACTGCTTCATAAGCAACGCTTTTTCGCTGTCTGTCCAGGAAATAGAAGAAAATGCCTCAATGTTTGCGGGAGTATATCTTGCCGCTATGCCCATTGTGGTTTCAAGCTCCTTAGCATACGCTCCCTGAATTTCGGCGCCTGACCACCATTTTACAAACTAAACGGCTTCATCCGCTATGCCCTTTTCCTTAGCGGAATTCAAAACAATGCTTGCGCTTATGCTTGTTGCCTGAGTGCGGTCAATTTCGCCGTTTTCCTTTCTTGTTCCGGGAATCGGCGCAAAGCTCCACAAGCCCCGTATTTCGGGCGCCGCCTGCTCTAACTGGTTATACATAGTGTATCCTTGTATACCCATAGGCATATCGCCGCTTCTGAAACGGCTGTAAAAATCAAAGGATCTCTCCATACCGTAAACGGTGTAAAGCTCGGTCCATGACTTAAATACCTGATTGGAGACCTTTGAATCGAAATTAGTTTTGGTATAATCGGTGTTATAATATGTTTCGCCGTTTTGGAAGAGGAACTTGTTGAAAAGACCTATTCCGAGTGAGACGCCCTGATTTGCGCTGTCGATTTCCGACATACCTACCTCAAAATTTTTACTTTGCAGCTTTTTAACCACATCGTAAAACTCATCCCATGTTTCGGGAACCTCAATACCCAATTCACTGAAAATATCGGTACGGTAGAAAAGCATATCAAAGCTTTCCGTTTGCGGAACGGCATAAAGACCGTTTTTATAGTAGAACGGAGTCCATGCGGATTCATGCGTGCTGTTTTTCAAATCTGTAAGGTCGTAATCCGACAAATCCAAAAGCGCGTTACGCATTGCGAGGTTTACCGGCTTATCCTGTGGAATTGATAAAGCAACATCCGGTCCCTTCCCCGCAAGTGCGGCTTTAATAAGCGTATCTCCGGTATCCACCAAATTAAGCTTTATACTGCACTTGGCGTTCGGCATATATTTTTCCGTAATCAAACGCCAGATTATCTGCGACTGGTCTCTGCCCGTCGCTACCCAAACAACAAGCTCCTGCTTTTTGGCGTCGGGATTGTAGTCGCCGTTGTTTGAAAACGAGGCGGCAAGTCTTCTTACAGAATACCAGAAGCTTTTGAAGATATTGACCTTTCCGCTCGGAACATCCTGATTTTTAGGCGAAAAGACAATATAATCAAGCTCCAGCGGCTGTTCCTGCAAAAGCAGAATAAGCGAGCCGAGACTCTCGATATTTGATTTAAAGGAATCAAATCTGAGGGTTATGTCCGTCGGCTTTGCCGCAAGCTCCTTAAGCATTACCGACATTTCCTTAATAGTAGACGCCTGCGAGCCCGAGGACTGCATTGTTTTTTCAATTTGCTTATAAAGGACATCCGCCTCCTTGCTTAAAGCAAGCATATTCTTTTCAAGGTCGGGTATCTGCATTTCCAAATTGTAATCGCGGTTCACATCGGGCGATGAGCCTGTCAGAACCATAATTTCTCTGTAAAGCGAGTTAAGCTTGTTTGTAAGAACCTGAAGCTCCCTCATAATGGAGCTTGTAGGTCCGGGTATACATTCAAGCGAAATAATATCGCCGGGTTTTATGTATATATACATTGGCTCGTCGTCGCCCAATGTTTTCATATACCAATCCGTTTTATACTTAAAGTCCAGATATTCCGCTTCCTTAAACGGAATTTCGCCGTTTATGCGAAGCGTTCTGAAGGAAATCATACCGTACTGTATATTCTGCCTTGAGCGAAACGAAATCTTATAAAGTCCTTCCTTGCACTCGGGCACCTCCCAATACAGGGTGTCTCCCGCTTTTTTCCAGTTTGACTGACCTATCGTATTAAGCTTGATGTGCTTAAAATCATTAGGCATTGTAGCGGCGGAGGCGTTATCGTAGGTACGGTAAATGGTAGCCTTGCTTTTTTTAAGCGAATCCTCCGCCTGTAAAATTACGCTGTCGGACTCAACATAATCCGATTTATCAAATTCGGAAATATAGTCCTTGTAATTCGGCGCTGTTTTTTCGTTTCCCAGCACTAAATTTGTGATTGCAAAGGGTTCCTGTAAAAAACCTATTTTTAATGTGTGCGTTCCCTCTTCGAGATATATCTGATACGGCTCCGCATATAACCCCTGCGCATTCCATACCTTTGCGGTATTCCATTCGTATATTTCTACCTGCGAGGGTCTGAGATCGTTGCCGTCGGCGTCGGTTAAAACCTCGCCGTCTTCCTTCCAAAATCTCGGGATTTCAAGCGAGCCTGCCTCGGTATAGGGCAGCTCCCCGTCTAAATACAGGGAAAAGGTTATATCCTTGTCACTGCCCTTATAGCACAAATATTCGGGGGTGAAGGCATAAAAGCCGGCTTTTTTTACATCGAAGGAAAATTCTGCAAAGGAATTTTCAGCATTTAGCTTTACAGCCTGCCTGTCAAGTTCCGAGGAAACAGCAGCGCTGTTTTCAAGACCCGAAAGCTTATCTATGCCAAGCGTAATGCTGTCGGTAACTCTCTCGGTGTCCCCATATTTATTGTAATATGCCAAATAGCTGTTATCGGTATCCGAAGTCTCTGCAACCGCGGCAGAGTCCGACTGTGTATTCGCTTGCTCTGCGGTTGCGGACAACGGTGACAACAGATAAACAGCCGTTACTGCCGCACACGCAAGAGCTGCTGTCTTTTTAAATTTGTTAAACACTGATATTTCCTCTCTTTCGGTCTAATCTGCCGGATAGAAATCGTCTGTTACCGAAATTTCCGCGTCTTCCTTGTAATTGGGAACGCCGAACGCAAATTCACCCATACTGTTTGCGGTGAAAGTGAATTTTCCGTCTTTATACTCCGCAGACAGCTCTTCCGCTATACCGTCTACCGCCAAAAGCTTGAGACCGTCAATATTTTTAAGCTTCTCGGGAACCTCGACCGTTACCGTATACGGTTGGTTGCGGTTATCCGTAGCTCCATCCGCGGAATACACATCTACAAAGAATGATTCGTAGATTTTATAGGCATAATTCGCCTTTTCAAATGCGGCTTTTCTTTCGTCAGCGCCTAAAATATCCACGGAGACCTTGTTCGGTACGCCCTCTCCGCTTTTCAAATTCCATACGGTATCAAGGGTCACCTTAACGGAATTTCCGCCCGATACCTTGACATCTTGAGATGTAGGCTTTACGCTTTGGTCCTTTGAAAGCCTTCCGAAAACCTCAAGCTCGCTTATTCTTACGCTTGTGACATCGGAGAGCCTTCTTATTGAGAAAGCAACATACCTCACCTTGCGGTATACAAGCGCCACCTGATAATCAAGCTTTTTGTTTTCCTCGGTCTTTCCTACGGTTTTATTAGCCGCCTTGGTATAATCCTCAATGGTTTCTCCCGCATAGAAATCCCAACCGTCTACCGCATAGCTCTTATCCTCAACATTTGAATAAAGCGCGGCGGAGGTTAAATCGTAATAGGCTCCCAAATCGTAAACGATAAAATATACGGCGCCGTTTTTGCGGTAATCGGGCACACCGTGTACTATTGCGGTCTGCCGCCTGCCGTTTACGGAAAGTATGCCGTCATTTAACTGATCTATATTGGTAATACCGTTCCATTCCGCAAAATCGTAGTTGTTTACGGTTCCGCCCGCCATTGCAACTTCCTTGCCGGCAAGCAGGTTTTTGGAATGTAAGGGCGTGTATACCGTTTCATCCTCCGCGCTTACGGCAGTGGTTAAAACGGCGGCAACAGCCAAAACCAGAGAAAATATTTTAATGTATAATTTCATATTATTTTACCTCCGGCAGGCTTAACGCCTTTTTTCGTTTCTTTTTAATCAAAAGAATAACAGTAACCGTAATTGCTGCCGCGGCAACCACCGAAGCGGCTATTATAATTATTGTCGTAGTCCAATCGTTAAGGTATACAAGCTTTCTGTTTCTTACAACCTTATCCTTGCCGTTTTTACGGGTTTCCGACTTAATTATATCCTCAGAGCCGTCAAACGGCGGATCAAGCTCGTCGTAGCTGAAATCCTCGTCTTCAAAATCATCGCCCGTTTTTATGTAGGAAAACGGTATCGGGGATGTAACGGTTCCGTTATATTCAGCACCTATGGCAGTCATTTCAACTATGGTTGCCTCATCGCTGTCAAGACGGCAGCCCTTGTTAATTGTTATTTTAAGATACTTTGTAACAACGCCCTCGTAGTTGTTCAGCTTTTCGGTCCTGTCGCTGTTAACAATTTCCGCAAGCCGCTTATAGTTTGTACCGTTTGTGCTGACGGAAATATTGTAATCGGAAAGTACATAGTCCGTTCCCATTGCAGAGGATTTTAAGCCCGTTGACAGCAATAAATAGGGTCTGTCAAGCTCAAAAATCACGGTTTTAACACCGGGTGTGCTGTCCTGCCAGAAATCATCGGTTCCGTCAACCAACGCCTTTGTAAGGTTGGTTGCGCCGCTTGCTATTATTGTACTGTTTTTAAGTATGTTTTCCCCGCCGACCTGTGTTACCGATACAGCCTCCGGAGCAAAATCAAGTCCGATGCTCTTCAAATCACTGCATTTATTGTAGAACTCTACGGTTTTGCCCGAAAAATCGCTCTTTTCATAAAGGCATATCTTATAGTTAAAATATGTGTTTGATTTTGTTACACTGCCGATTTTTTCCAAATCAAAGCCTTGCTTTTTTAACTCCGCCTTTGTGAATTTTCCGTGATAGAGAGCCGCCGAGCCGTTTTCCGATATTAGCTGTACGGCTTTGGTGGCTTCTATCTTTTTAAAGTTATCTCTGAAGCAATTACCGATATTGGTATAAGTCATACTTTCAATATCGCCGGATTTTCCGAGCTTCAGCATACCCCATGAGTTGCCCTCTAAGGCGAATACCCACGGGCATATGCCGAACTGATATTCCTCCGCTGTTTTAAAGAAGTCGTCAAAGAAATCAAAATCCGCCTGTGCCACCATATTGACATGGCCCATTCTTGAGTTGACCTCGCCAACCACTACGGGGTATGATTTTGAAAGCTCGATAATATTTTGATGATTGTCGCTGACCTCGGTATATATGTGCGGATCGTATATTACTCCGTTGCCGTTCGGGTCCTTAAGGGCATATTCGCCGCTTAAAATTCCGTCAAACATACTGCTCCATGCGGGAGTATCGACAATAACGGCATTTTTAGCTCCCAGCTCTCTTATCATATTTACAAGATACTGCATACCGTTTGAGCTTACCATCGTACCGGTGTGTCCCTCTACCTTATCGCTGCCCGTTCCGTTGTACCATTGTTCCCAGTCGCAGTTTACGGGTTCATTGAAAAGACCGAACAGAATATTAGGCTGATTTTTATAAAGAGCAACCATTTCACGCCAAAATTCTTCGGTTTCGGCATCGGGCAAGCCGCCGTATCTGCCGGAGTGATTGTCTATCCATACGTACTTGCCTGCTTTTGTGGTCTCGGCAATCACTTTTTTAACAAGACTTCTGTAATATTTTTCGTCCTCGGGGTTGGCGCTGTCGTACCATTTTCTTTGCGCAACCACCACGCGGACTATATTTGAGCTGAAATCGTTAAGTAATAAATCAAGCCTTTTGAATGTGGTTTTTTCAAGCTCGGGAGAAATAATCATTCCGCTGCCGGAGGGATTAAGCTCATCCAGTGAAAAATTGGCGCCTATAAGTCTTACCGCATTGCCGTTTCCGTCTATAAGCAGATTGTTCTCGGCATGAAGAGTCATAGACTCGTCTGCCGTTTGTGCAAAAAGCTGATATGATCCAAAAGATGAAAGAATTAACGCAATAAGTAAAACCAAACTGACTGTAATTTGCGTTTTTTTCACATATATACCCCCTCGGCGGTTTTTATCCTTGTTGTTTCATTGATACATTTATGCAGTTTCTGACCTGTGTGCGGTATCTGTTAAGAACAGAGGTTATATCCGAACCGAGATAAACCTTAGATTCAATATCCGAAATAATTCCGTTCATTGTGGTGCTTGATGTGGCAAATCCGCCGTAAGGACGGGGAAGAGATTTCTTTAAAGGCTCTTCCATAAACATATTCCACTCTGCGTCATTTACACTCCAGCTGCTCATATATCTTGCCTTTGTATTCTTTCCGACAAGCTTAGCCCAAAGTATGGCAGCCTCGGGATGCTGGCTTCCTATACTGCTGCCGAATGCCTCGACGCCTGCGGTAGTCGGTACATTGTCGGTGTTGTTAGGACCTGTGGGCAATAAAACTCTGCCTACATTATCCGCATTTTTGCCGAATGCCTCAGCAGAAGCGGCTCTCTTTCTTAAAACGCTTGAATCTGACATATAATCCTTGTATGCTACGGTCTTACCCTTTAAGAATGCTTCTCTTGCGTCGTCTCCGACATCGCCGAGCACCTTATTTTGACCGACAGCCATATCGCGAACCAATTTCAAAGCGTCATATACCGCGGGATCCGACATATTTTCCGTAGGTACGCCGTTTACATATTTTATGTAGCCGGTGTTGTTGCTCTGGAGCCAGCCGCTGTACATAGCCGTAGCGCCGAAATAAATTCCCGAGTTGGTATCGGTAACCGAGCGCGCAAATGAAAGCAGATTTTCGTAATTCCATGTGCCCGCGTTATAATAATCCATCGGGTCCTTTGCGCCGAAATCCTTAACAAGCTTTTTATTGTAGAAAAGCACGCCTGTATATGTGCTGTAATAATAGGTAACTCCGTACAGGTTCTTGTTCCATGAGAACTGCTTTGATTTTTCAAGGTCGATTCCTTTTTTATCGGAGCTGTTTGTGTTTACCAAATCCGCAGTGGTGAAATGATCCTGAAGCGGCTGCCACAAGCCTGAAATAAGTACCTGCGGATAATGACCCGAGAATATGTAGCCTATATCTATTTTTGTTCCGCTGTTAACGAGCGCCGCCGCCTGCTGAGCATAAAGGTTGAAGTTTACCTTTCTGACATCAAGCTTACAATTATAAGTTTTTTCAAATTCCTTGACATCGTCGCTGTTAGGATCCCAAGCAGAAAGGTAAACAAGGGTCTTGCCGCCGTAATTTACGCCGTTTTCTACCGGAGTGCTGCCTTCCTTAATTTTAATGTTGTCATCGATCTTTGCTGTGTTCTGAGCGCCGGAGCCGCCGTCGCCGCCCTTATTGCCGGAATCGATTTTTGTTCCCTTGCTGCTGTTGCTTTTTGTGCTTGTGCTTCCGCTGCCCGTTCCTCCGCTTTGAGTATCATTGCCGGTTTCTTCGGAAACATCCGCGCCAGTTTCGTCATCTGTTCCCGCAACAATCGAGCTTTCGTCTATATATGCGGTCTTCTTACAGGCGCTCATCGGTGCAACAGCCAACAAGCCCGCCAACAGAACCAATACAAATTTTCTCATATTTTTCATTGTTGTACCTCCGTTTAAATCATATACTTCGAAAGAAGGGCGGTCATTTCGGATTTGTGCGATACTCCGAGCAGCTCCTTCAATCGTTTAATGCGATATTTTAAGGTGTTTTCCGTAATAAACAGAAGCTCGGAAATATTTTGGTAAGAAATATTTCCCTGCAATACATAGGTTAAAATATCAAAATCCAATGTATCGCAGCTTCGCATAAATGTTTCTATTCTTATCAGTTCACCTTCCTCTGTATCGTCGGTTTTCTTTTCGCATATCATAGATTCGAATTTTCCTACATTTAACCTTTTTTTTGAGTCATCATAGCTTGTGCAGGTATTAAGCTTAAAAACTATTGACGACTCAACATTGCTCTTATAAATAAAAGAAGCCAATACAACTGCCTGTGTTCCCAAGAAATACAAGTCGTTATCTATTGAAGACACCGGAGTTTGTAAGAAGCTTGTAAGCTTGTATCTCTCAAGGCTTAATATGGGAATTTCACCCAACAAATGTTCTGATTTTAAATGATGAACCAACGAAGTAGCGATGATATCATCCGTGCATATTACAGCGTCGAAATCCTTTAAATGCCCCGAAAACTCTCTGTATAACTCCCGAAATCCCGAATCGTTGTAAAATACTCTGCCCTTGGGATGATTGGAAAGAAAACAGCGCTCCTTATTGCAGTCAAGGTAATTATCACGCTTGACGCCGTATAAAGCGAATCTGTCAATTCTGTATAAGCTTTTTTTAATTAAATCATTGACCGCAATTTCGTAATCGCTTAAAACATAATTGATATTAAAGTCTTCGTAAAAATTGTTAATCAAAATAATCTTGTCATAATTGACCTTAAGGGTTTTTATCTTTGAATCAAGCCATGCCTTGTCATCGGCAATAATAATACAAATTGATTCCTTGTCATGACTGTTCTTTTGCATAAAAAGCCGATAGCGCTTTTTGTAAGATTCATCAACAATTCCCTCGATTATTTTTTTACAATCAAATGCATACCTAAATTTCGGCTGTACAAATAAGGCGATTTCCATACATCCCTCCTCCATTTACGAATATATTATATCAAACTAAATAAGCCGCAACAATAAGATAAATATAGTAATATTTACTATAAAATTTATACTTTTCGGAGGCTAGGATGCCTAAATGGATTACTGAGCCTTATTTTCTTTAATAAGCCTTTTACAGCTTAAATAAACTCCTGCGGTCCACCCTATCATAGGCGGCATTTTAAAGATTTCATTGTTAGTGTTTACCGTACCCTCGACAACATTGTATTTTTCCCATAAATTATTTGTTGCTTCAAAGTTTTTCTCTACAAGGGCTGCATATTTTTCGGCAATCCGCAGCGCGTCCGCTTTAAAGCCGTATTTATAAAGTCCCCATACCGTAATATATTGAAGCGGTGCCCAGCCGTTGGGGTAATTCCACTGATACTTTCCCGGAAAATCATTTTTGGCGCAGGCTAAAACACCGTAATCGGTTTCAAGCTCTAAAACCAATTTGTCTTTAAGACGGGCGGCCTCCTCGTTTGAAGCCAAACCGCAAAACAGAGGGTATGCCGACGCCGCCGAAAAAATAGGACTGAATTTTTTGTCCGCAAAGTCATAATCTAAGAATATGCCGTCTTTATCAAGCATTAGCTCTCTCATAAGCTTTGCGCGGTTTTCCGCAAGTCTCTTCCACAGCTCCGCCTCGGCATTGCCAAGCTCGCTGTTAAAGTATGCCATATTGCTTTCAAGCGCGTACATAAGGCTGTTAAGGCATATCGGAAGATATTCAAAGGCTTTAAATTCAAAGCGGGGCGTCATATCCCAGCCGCTCTCGCAGCACGCTATAAAGTGTTCTGCTTTTTCCTCATCGGTTTTAAGCCCCGTTTTTACTCCTATTCTGCCCTCAAGCGCGTCCGCCATACCGTCATAGCCCGGTTGACCCGGGTTGCATCCGTAACGGTTAAGACCCGTAACGGTGCCTCTGCGGTTCATCCAGAAGGAGTATTCCTTTTCAAGTGCCGATACCGCGCCGCTCAGCCATTCCTTATCACCGATTTCCTTGTAAATATCAAGTACCATAAGCGACAAAAACGGCGGCTGTGAGGATTTGAGATAATGAGTTCGGTTGCCGTTTGGCATATATCCGAATTTTTCTACCATATAAATGACATTATCCACATTGTTTTTTGCCTGTTCGGTCTTATTGCAAATAATCAGACCCTTGTTTGCAAAATAAGTGTCCCAATAATACATTTCCTGAAACCGATCCGCCACGGACGGAACAGTATACGGAAACGGCAGTCCGATAAGAGAGCCGTTGTCCTCCTTATTTGTTCTCACACATTCGTCGAATTTATTGCTAATATATTCATCAAGCATAGTAATCTCCATTCTGACTGACAATTATGATAAATCGGTAATTTTCTTATATTAAGTACAATACGGGAACGGCGCTCCATCCGTGGCAAAGGCTGCCGGCTTTATCAAATGCGGCGGCGCCCCCGGCAACCTCCCAAACGGTTGTTGCGCCCTTATCCAGCATTTTTCCGTAGGTTTCGCGTATCTCCGCCAAAACCTCTTTACGGTATCCGCTGTCCACGGAGAGCATAGCGTCATATTTAAAGCACTTCATACTGAGAGAACATTCAAGCAGTTTTCCGCCCGCAAGCGCTTCGGCTATATGCTTTGATTCGTTTTCATCGGTAATTCCCGCAAGAACAGCCATAGCATTAGCCAATTCCGTGTACTCGCTGTTGTGCTTATCCATAAAGAACAAACCGTCCTTTTCTCTGAAAAAGACCGATTTCACCTTAGAGCGTATGTTTTTCAAAACCTCGTCATAAACAAATTCTCTGCCTGTTTTTTCACATATGTATTTAAGGCTGTCAAGCGCCCTTATGAACAAACAGTTAATCATCAAATCGGGTCTTGAGTCCGTTTTCCCGAAGCCCTCGTCCATATAAGGAGACCAATCGTAAAAATTCCATGCGTTTTTATCCTCAAATGTGAAAATCAAATCGCCGTACATATTTTTAAGGAATGTTTCCGTAAGGGAGATAAGCTTGTCGAACACCTCGTCCGCAAGCTTTATGTCGCCCGTGTTTTCCACATATTCCTTAACCGCAATAAAGTAATAAAGAGAAAAAGACGGTATCGCAAGCCTTCCGCCGCTCGGATAGGTTATCGAAAGAAGTCCGTCGTCCCTTTCATCCTTGCTGATTAAAAGAAGATTTGCTCTGGCATATTCTTTGTTTCCGTTTTCAAAAACCTTGTAGCCGCAAAGCATCTGATTTCTCGAATCAAACGAATAAAACGACTGCTCCCTCCACGGCGTATCGACATAATGCTCCATCATACAAAGCTTTAGAGTGTATACACAGGTATCATAAATTTTTCTGTCAAGCTTTTCGCCTATATAGATTTCCTTTTCCTTTACGGGAAAAATCTGCGGAATAAAAGCAAGCTTATTGATTTTTACGGGTGCTTCCGTATGAATTTCGAGATAACGGCAGCCGAGCCTTAACATATGATTGCAGAATGAGTTGTCGCCTGCCTTAGTGATATACTCAAAGGTGAAATCTCTGTGCTTTTCCTTTGAAATCCTTACGCAGCCGTCCAAAATATGCTCGCCCCAGGCAACCGTAATTTTTTGATTGCTTTCGGAGAACAGCTCAAAGGAAACAACTCCTAAAGACTCGCGTCCCAAATCGTAAAGATAATAGTTTTCTTCCTGTTTTATTAGGGTCGGCAGAATTTCCTCGGCAAATTCAAGCTTTTTTACAGGTCTTCTGAACAAATTGCATTTTTTGTCCGTAACGACACTTTTTGTATATGTCGTATTACCGCCGCGGCTGTTGTCATACAGAAAGCTTATTCCGATTTGACCGGTTATAATTTTGCAATAACCCGATTTGTAATTCGGGTTTTCCCTTGAAAGCGTTTCCGCACTGCTGTAAAGCGCGGTCTTGCCGTCGATATCAAGCTGATATATAAGACCCGGCTCGGCTGATTTATATCTTGAGGAATCAACGCCTATGTGCCACACAAGAATATAAATGTCGTTTTTCCCCGTTTTTAAAAAGCCCGTAATATCAATATCGTCATAAATTTTATAATGCTCAAAGTCTCCGTACTGATTGGAGGAAACGAATTTGCCGTTTATGTAAAGCTCATAATCGCCGTCAACCGATATGCTGAAAACAGCTTCTCCGCCGTTATATTCAAACGAATCCGTAAAATCACCGTAGGAGTCGGCTTTTTTATCCTCGGTATACCAAATCCAAGAGGATTTCTGAAACTTTTCCATTTAATCACCAATCCTTATTTGGGCAGAATTTTGGGCAAGGCTGCTGCCGCCTATATACACCCTGAAATTTCCGGCTTCGACCGTATATTCGCCGTTTTCAATATAATATCCAAGCTCGGCATAGCCCAATTCAAAATCAACCGCTGCCTTTTCGCCGGGCTTAATATAAACCTTTTTAAAGCCCTTTAATTCTCTTAAGGGGCGCACGCGGGAGGCAACAACATCGTGAATGTAAAGCTGAACGACCTCAGCGCCGGGACGGTTTCCGATATTTTTAACCTCAACCGTAAATTTGAATTTCCTGCCGTTTTTTATATCCTCTAAGGAAATTTCGGAATTTTCCGCAGTTATATTCGAATATTCAAATTCAGTATATGAAAGACCGTATCCGAACGGATACATCGGCGTGCCGGAGCAATCCTCATAATTGCGCATATATTTGCCGTCGTCGCCGTAATAGCCGTTTACATCTCTGCCTGCGGGCAATGCGTTATAATAAATCGGTATCTGACCTGTAACCCTCGGGAATGTAACAGGCAGTCTGCCCGACGGCTCCGCGTCGCCGAACAAAACCTTTGCCGCTGTTTTTGTAGCGGAAACGCCGCCGTGCCACATATACAGTATTGCGTCCATAAACGGCTCAACCGACTGTAAAGCCACAGGGCGGCCGAAGAATAACAGTCCCACAATTTTTTTGCCCTGCTTTTTAAGGTCTATAAGCAGCTGTTTTTGCGCCTCGGGTATTTCTATGCTTGATACGCTGTGCATTTCCCCCGTTACATACGGCGGTTCGCCCAACGCGCATATCACAACATCTGAATTTCTTGCCGCAAGGTAAGAAGACGCCAAATTGTCTTTATACTCTATACGAGTATTCGGTGCATAAGCCCTTATTGCGTCTATAAAGGATTGGGGCTTGTAAGCCTCGGTAAGTATTACCCATGAGCCGGAATGTTCGCCGACAACGCCCGCAAACGGTCCCGTTACGGTTATTCTTTGACTTTTGTCAAGCGGCAACAAATTGCCCTCGTTTTTAAGCAGGACCGCCGTTTCCGCGCACATTTTGCCGGCAAGCTTTGCGTTTTCTTTAATATCGGGTCTGCTAAAGCTTCGTATCGGCTTTTCGAAAAGACCCATTTTATCCTTGATTTTAAGCACTCTTTCAACCGAAAGGTTTATAAGCTCCTCTGAAATCCTGCCCGAAGCGACAAGCTCCTCAAGGTGGTTGAAATAGCAATCGTCCACCATATCCATATCAATGCCGGCTTTAAGCGCAAGCTCTGCCGCATCGGCGTCATTTTCCGCCATACAGTGATTTTTAAGCTGGGAGATTGCGCCCCAGTCGCTTATAACAAAGCCGTCAAAGCCAAGCCTTCCACGCAGAATATCGGTAAGCAATCGCCTGCTTGCCGCAACCGGTATGCCGTTCATTTCGTTAAATGAATTCATTACGGTCGCCACGCCGCTGTCAACAGCGCTTCTGAATGCGGGAATGTAATTATTCCAAAGCGCATAATCCGATATTTCGGTATGATTGTAGTCTCTGCCGCCCTCGCTTGCTCCGTAGCCTATATAATGCTTGGCGCAAGCCGCAACCGCACCTTCGTTTGAAAGCGAGTCGGTCTGAAATCCCTTGACTATCGCCTCAGCCAATTTTGACGCAAGATAGGGGTCCTCACCCTGACATTCTATAATTCTTCCCCAACGGGGATCGTGACAAAAATCAAGCATCGGGCAAAAGGTCCAGTTTATGCCGTCGTATGCCGCTTCTTCCCTTATCCTATCGTAGCATAATCTTAAAAGCTCCGGATTAAAGGAAGCCGCCATTGCGAGGTTTACGGGAAAAATCGTTTCGTGACCGTGAATTACATCTCTGCCGAAAAGAAGCGGTATACCGAGTCTTGTATTTTCGGTTGCGGCCTTTTGCAGCTCCCTTATTTTATGCTTTTCAACCGCCGCCTCGTCACCGTCGCCTACAAACGCGCTGCCGCCCAAAATAAGCGAACCGACCTGATAATTCTCGATTTTTTCCTTAACCTCTTCAAAGTTTTTGAAATTAAAAGAAATCTGCGTAAGCTGAGCAATTTTTTCCTTTAATGTCATTTCTTTTATAAGCTTATATATATCCATTTTCTAAACCTTTCCCCCGAAAATTGTCGAAAAAAGGGGCGGCAATACAAATCGTACTGCCGCCCTAAGCTTTTGTAAGCTATGATAAGATTAAAATTGCATACGATTTACCGTTTGTAAAATTGTTTGTATCAAAAACCAATTTGTCTTCATAATAAACGCAGTTTACAAGTTTAAAATTATCTCCGTCTATTTCCAATAAGTTCACTTCATTCGCATTAACGCCGTCAGGCAGATTAAAGGAAATCTCCGTGCTTCTCTCGCCGATGTCCACCGGCTTTGCCTTTCCGTCAACCAAATCAACCGAAAATGAATTGCTGATTGCGGCGAAGCCTTTATCCGAGATCCAATTTGCTATCTCATTGCTTACAGGCACTTTGCCTACCTTGACGCCCGAAACGGAAATTTCATCGACCTTATTAAGCCTTTTTATATTGATTCTCATATCGGCTTCAGCGTTACTGAAATCAAGCAAAGGCAAATTAGGCAGGTCTCTGCCGTTGATTGCTTTATACAATGAATTTAATGCGATGTCAAAGTCCTCTGTGCCGAGATAACCGTCCGTGTCAAGCTCCAAAGCGGCGGTTAAAAGCTGTTTCGGGCTCAAATTGCCGTCGGGCAGCTCCGCATAGCTTCTTCCCGCAACCATACCTACCGTCATTCCGTCGGCTTCAAAAGTGCCGTCGGTATGCAAATTAAGCAGGCTCGGAATTTGTTTTTCGTCCTCACGCTCAACAAATTCCTTCATATTATCAAAGCCCAAAGAGGTAAGCACATCAATTTCAATCCATTTGTTTGAATCCTCGGGCTTCAGGTTTATCGGTATTTTTGTTGTTTTCCAAGCATGGTCCACAACGCATACATCAACCGTACCCGCATTTTTAACGGTGCCCGTATAAATACTTACGGTTATGGTATCGTATTTTTCTATTTTTTCATAAAGACCGAGACACCGGTATTTACCGCCTCTGTCATAAAATGTCAGTGTAAAATCAATGCCCTTAGGCTTGTTAAAACTGAAAATCTCATCACCGGTAGCGTAAAGCATACCTGCTTCCGCGGCGGCGTTACTGTTTACGGTAACACCCTTTTCGCCGCTTATTTTCAGGTTGTCGGGGCTGTAAAGCGTAGCAAAAAATGTATTTGTATACATCTTGCTCCATGCCGCTTTCAAATCCTGTACCGCAATCTCCTCGGGAGTGAAGAGCTTGTTCTTTAAATTCTTAACACATTCCGCAAACGGTTCTGTGTTCTTATATACGGCAGTATTGAATTTAACCGCCGCGTTATACCAATCAAGCAGGCTGAAATTATCGCTGTTTTCGGGCAGCTGTGCATATTTCAATGCGTTCAATTCCGAAACCTCGGCACTTTCAAAGCCCAAATTCTTGGAAAAGCCCACTTTAATTATTTTCAAAGTTATATCTTTGTTGTCTTTATCCTTGCCCTTTGTAAGCAGTTCGGAAAGCTTTTTACCAAAAAGCTTTTGGGTATCAAGGGTTATCTCTTTACCGCTGTCTTCCGTGCCGATTTCAATTTCCTGCGATTTTACCGAATTATAATCGCTGTATGTGCAAAGAAGATAAGCCTTACCTGCCGCTGTTACGGTTCCCGCCTTGAATGTAACCCTTAATGTATCGTAATTAGCGTCATTAAATACATCTGCATATTTCGGGCCGCGGTTATTGGTGCCGTTGTCAAACCAAAAGCTTCCCCAGTTATCCGAATTTTTAAATATCATACCTGTATTCAAGTCGTCATAATCTGCGGGGGCTTTGGTTAAGGTATTGTCCTCATTTAAGGCAATTCCCATTGCCGAAAGATCGGCGGATGTCGCAAAATTAGATACGACCTTGCTTGTATTCAAATCGGCTGTTTTGGTTTCCGTATACATAGCGCGCCATGAATTGATAAGCTCATTTTTTGTAAAGTCGTCGTCATTTTCCGCAAGATAATCACCTAACGCTTTAAGCGCTGCAGTGAAATTCTCTGTATTCTTGTATACTGCGGTATTAACCGCCAAAGCGGCGTTATACCAGTCAATCGCGCTGAATTTGTCCGAGCCTTCGGGCAATTTTACATAGTTCAGTGCATTAAGCTCCGAAATATTTGCGCCCTCAAACGCCAAATCTTTCGAAAAGCCTATTTTAATTATTTTAAGATCGCTTGTTCCCTTTTTAAGCAGCTCGGAAAGCTTTTTACCAAAGAGAGTTTTTGTGTCGAGAGTTATAGTCTTGCCGCTGTCCTCGGTGCTTATATTTATTTCCTGCGACTTTAAGGAGTTGTAGTCGCTGTATGTGCAGAGCAAATACGCTTTGCCTGCCGATTTAACGGTTTCGGTGCTTAATGTAACGCTTAAAGCGTCATATTTGCTGTCGTCAAAAACATCCGAATATTTGCGGAAACGGTTGTCCTTGTCAAACCACGCAGAACCCCATTTATCTTCATTTTTAAATACTATGCCGATATTTTTATCATCGTAATCCGCAGCCGTCTTATCTACCGTGTTATCGGCGTTAAAGGTAAATCCTATTGTTGACGGCTCCGCAGAGGTTGCAAAGTTTCCAACAACCTTTTTGGTATTCAGATCCGCTATTCTGGTTTCGGTATACATTTCCGTCCATGCGTCTTTTAAGTCCGAAACATAATCGTCTGCCAAAGCATTGCTTGCGAAAGAAGCAATTTGACATGTCACGAAAAGTGTCGCCGCACAAAGTAAAACGGCAACGCATTTTTTAATAGGGTTGTACATAAATTTCTCCATTCCGCCGCTAAGCTTTAAATAATACACGGAAGGAATATACTCCGCTTACGGGGTATATTCCCCCCTGAACTTACAGTTTTATACTGCTTTTGAAATTTGCTTTACTTTTACTTTAAAAGCTCTGCTCTGAGAAGCGCTGTATCATCGGCTGTAATATAACCGTCGGTATTCATATCGCCTGTTATGCTGTATGTGGTGTCTGTGTCATAGCCCTCCGGCATTAAGTCGTTGAGAGCAACAAGGTCGCATATGTTAATGCTGTCAAGTCCGTTTACATCGCCGAGAGTTTTACCGCTCATAAGCGAAGCATAGAAGCTGTCTTTCTTTTCGATGAATTCAGCGGTATTCTTATATGCGTTTGTATCTATACGCAAAGCCTTACCTGCCAACAGTTCATTATCGCTTACATTCGGTGCTTCCGCATATTTTACTGCGTTCAAATTTGAAATTTCTCCGCCTTCAAACGCCAAATCCTTTGAGAAGCCTATTTTAATTAACTTAAGGGCATCTTCGCTGCCGTCAACCTTTTGCCTTGTAAGCAACTCAGAAAGCTCCATTCCGAAAAGGGTTTTAGTATCAAGGGTTATTGTCTTGCCGCTGTCTTCAGGCGTTATATCAATTACTGTTGATTTGAAAGAATTGTAACTTGCATAAGTGCGAAGCAAATAAACCTTACCCGCCGATTTAACGGTTCCAAGTTTAAGTGTGACGCTCAATGCGTCGTTATTATTAAAAATATCAGCGAATTTACTATAGCCGCTGTCAAAGAATCCGGTTGATACTTTAAATATTACTCCGGTATGTAAATCGTCATGTTCAGAAGTCGCCTTATCTACAGCATTGCCGTTAAAGGTCAGACCCATTGTCGACGGGTCGCCGCCCTGACTAAAGTAACTAATAACCTTGTCGGTCTTAAGAACCGCCACCTCTGTCTCGCTGTACATTGAGCTCCATGCATTTGTCAGCTCATTCTTTAAGAGTTCGGGTTCAAGATAGGTTTCCAAAGCATTGCGAGCGACTGTAAAATCTGCCGAATCTATGTAATCTGCAGCATTTATATTCTTAGCCTCGTTGTAAAGCTCAAGCGCCGTCATTGTGTCGCTGTTATCCGGAAGCTTGGCAAAGGTCTTTCCGGTAAACATACCTAATATCATTCCCTCGGCTTTCAAGCCGCCTGTTACAGATAAAATTATTCTGTTCAAAGTGCCCTTATTTAAGAATCCTTCCATATCGGCACACTTGAACACCTCAAGGAGGTCAATATTAATCCATTGCTCTGATTCAGCAGTAGTTAAACTAAGTTGGTAAGAATCTATGATATCTTCTTTTTTAGTGCTTGTATCATAGGGCGCCCTAAGTGATAAGGTAATTGTTCCGTTTTTAGTAACATTACCCGTGTAAATGCTGAAATTTACATTGTCGTAATTCTTTATTGCATTTGCAAGCGAATTATATTCATTGTCAGTATCCTTTTTGTAAAGCAAAAAAGTGAAATATCCGCCGCCATTTACCATATCAAAGCCCAATACATCGTCACCTGTATCAACAAGCTTATCGGCAGGTACTTCGGGATTTTCATTCACCTTATCATTGGTGGTTAATGAAGTTCTGTTTGATGCACTATTAAAAGTCGCAAAATAATCATTGGTGTACATCTTAGTCCATGAAGTTTTTAACGCGCTTACGAGCTCGGCTTCGGTGTTTGCTTCATTTTCTGCCGAAGTAACAAAACCCGAAACAGCTGATAAAGAACAAACTAACATAACCAATGCCAAAACACTGCTTATGATTTTTGCTGTCTTTTTGGTTTTCATAATATCACTCCATAATTTTTATTTGCCGATTAAAATTAACTTAAAATCCGTTATCGGCAAAACGGGATTTCTCAGTGCTTTACTCAGCTCCACTGAGACCAGCCGGACATCGTGGTGTTTTCACCCGCGCCGGTTTCCTTGCCGGAGCTGCTGTCGTCCTTCTTTTCGCCGTCGCTCTTGCTATCATCCTTTTTTGATGTGTCG
>DKDS01000017.1:0-141 GCA_002451855.1 Ruminococcaceae bacterium UBA6842
CATTTTTGTAAACTTCAAAAATATTGCCCGTACAACAAGAAAGAAAATACCGTTCGGTGTAGCTCAGATAGGAAAGTCGTTCCGTAACGAGATTACCCCTGGAAACTTTATTTTCCGTATAAGGGAATTTGAGCAGATGGA
>DKDS01000017.1:200-7417 GCA_002451855.1 Ruminococcaceae bacterium UBA6842
GAGCAGATGGAGCTTGAATTTTTCTGCAAGCCCGGAACGGATCTCGAATGGTTTGAATATTGGAGAGGCTTCTGCCGCAAGTGGTTGCTTGACCTTGGAATTAACGAGGAGCATTTGAGACTTCGCGACCACGATAAGGATGAACTTTGCTTCTATTCCAAAGCCACTACCGACTTTGAATTTCTCTTCCCGTTCGGTTGGGGCGAGCTGTGGGGAGTTGCCGACCGTACCGATTATGATTTGACGCAGCATTCGGAGCATTCGGGTCAGCCGCTTGATTATTTTGACCCCGAAACTAATGAAAAGTATATACCGTATGTTATAGAGCCTTCCCTCGGTGCGGACCGCGTTTTGCTTGCTTTCCTTTGCGACGCTTATGACGAGGAGACCGATGAAAAGGGAGATACAAGAACCGTGCTTCACTTCCATCCGGCTCTGGCGCCCTTTAAGGCGGCGGTGCTTCCGCTTTCAAAGAAGCTTGCAAAGCAGGCAGGCGAGGTTTATTCCGAGCTTGCGGGCGATTTTATGGTTGATTATGACGACGCCGGTTCAATCGGTAAGCGTTACCGCCGTCAGGATGAAATAGGCACTCCTATCTGCATTACCTATGATTTTGAATCGGTTGAGGATAACTGTGTTACCGTTCGTGACAGAGACACTATGGAGCAAAAACGTATTCCGATAAATGAGCTGAAGAATTATATTTCAGAGGCTGTGAAATTTTAAAACAGAGGGAAAAATATGACTTCAACTCAGATACTTTTAATGGTGGCGGAGCTTTTCGGCGGCTTGGCATTCTTCCTTTACGGAATGTCTATGCTGTCGGGGGGACTTGAAAATCTTGCGGGCGGTTCGCTTGAACAAACGCTTAAAAGAGTGACAAGAAATCCGCTTTTAAGCTTTTTCCTCGGTGCAGGCATAACGATAGCCATTCAGTCCTCCTCGGCAATGACCGTAATGCTTGTGGGACTTGTAAACTCGGGAATAGTTAATTTTTGCGACACTTTCGGCGTTGTAATGGGTTCAAATGTCGGCACAACGCTGACGGCGTGGCTGTTAAGCCTTGCCGGAATAGGGGGAGACAACTTTTTCTTCACCCTTTTAAAGCCGATGACATTTGCGCCTCTTCTTGCTTTTGTGGGAATACTTTTCAGGATGGTTTCCAAGGAAGAAAAGAAGAAAAATATAGGACTTATTTTTATAGGCTTCGCAATCCTTATGACGGGTATGGATTTTATGAGTAATTCCATGAGCTCCGTGCAGGAAATGAAGGGCTTTCAAAGTCTTCTTACCGCATTTAAGAGTCCGATTGTCGCATTGCTTATTTCTGTACTGTTTACCGGTATTATTCAGTCCTCGGCGGCTACCGTCGGTATTGTACAGGCATTGGCGCTTACCGGCGCTATCACCTATGAAATGGCGATACCGCTTATTTTGGGCGCTAATATAGGAACCTGTATAACCGCATTGCTCTCAAGCTTCGGAACAAATAAAAACGCCAAACGGGTTGTAGCGTTACATATTTATGTAAATGTTATCGGTTCTGTAGTATGTATGATAATTCTTTACATATTAAGGTTTGCCGGTACAGAAATTCTTACAGAACCGGTATCTATGTTCGGTGTTGCTATAATTCACACCCTTTTCAATCTTCTCAATACAATAGTTCTTATACCGTTCAAAAAGCTGGTCATAAGGCTTTGCGAAATTACGGTTAAGAGCAGCAACGATAAAACGCATACCGTTTTTTTGGACGAGCGTTTGTTCAATAACACTGCGCTTGCGGTGTCCGAATGTCACAGGCTTACAGCCGAGATGGCGAATCATTCAAGGGACGCGTTACTTAAGTCAATAGACCTTATTACAACATATAATTCCTCTACGGCACAGTTTATAAGAGAAAACGAAGAGCTTATCGATAAATATGAGGACAGGCTCGGGACTTATCTTGTAAGGCTCAGCAATAACGAGCTTTCGGAAAATATGTCCCACGCAATAGCCCGTATGCTTCACAGCATAGGCGATTTTGAGAGAATAGGCGATCATGCGCTTAATATCTGCAAGGTTGCGGAGGAAATGCATAATAAAAACATTCATTTTTCCGAAGAGGCACGAAAAGAAATTTCCGTTATTACCTCTGCCGTGACCGAAATACTTAATATGGCGGTTGATTCGTTTATAGATGACGATGCGGAAACAGCATCCCATGTAGAACCGCTTGAGCAGGTAATAGACAAGCTTAATAAGGAGCTTAAAGCCCGTCATGTCGCAAGACTTCAAAACGGCGAATGTACTATTGAGCTCGGCTTCGTGTTCACCGATCTGCTTACTAATTACGAGCGTGTGTCTGACCATTGCTCTAACATTGCGGTCTATACCGTACAGCTTACATCGGACAAGCTTGACGCGCATAAGTACCTTGCGAAAATCAAAAATTCACAGGGCGGAGCCTTTGTCCGTGATTACGGAATGTATGAGGAAAAATATCAGCTTGCCGATTAACGGTAATAAATTTTCAAACGGGGTTGTCAAAAGACAGCCCCGTTTTTCGGTGCAAAATTATTCTTGAAAATCATAAATATATATTGTATCATATGGTTGTAAGCCGCAATTTTTTGCAAAAGGAGAATTGTTATGGGGAAGGAAAGGATATTAAGCCCCGTGAAGCGTATTCACGGTGGTATGCTGCTGCCGCATTTAAAAAATACGGCAGATGCCGAATCCGTAATTATGCCCGCACCCGATGAAGTGAAAATACCTATGCTTCAGCATATAGGCGCTCCGGCTGAACCTGTTGTAAAGCCCGGTGACAAGGTATTTGTGGGTACGCTTATAGGTAAAGCGGCAGGGGCTGTCAGCGCTTCGGTTCATTCAAGCGTATCCGGTACGGTCAAGTCGGTAGGTAACATAACCTCAGGCGGCCGCGAGGTGCCATGCGTTGTAATAGAGTCGGACGGAGCTATGGAAAAAGATCAGTCGCTCGCTCCTTTCCCGATAGAAGCTCCCGAGGATATAGCAAAAGCCGCCGCAGAGTGCGGACTTGTGGGTCTCGGCGGCGCAGGCTTCCCCACAAGCGTTAAGCTTTCGGTCAAGGACGGTAATATAGATACGCTTATTATTAACGGCGCGGAATGCGAGCCTTATATTACAAGCGATTACAGAGAATGTATTGAGAACTATAACGATGTTATAAACGGAGTTTATTTGTTAAAGGAAAAGCTCGGGATAAAAAAGGTAATCATCTGTATTGAAAGCAATAAGGAAAAGGCCATAACAAAGCTTTACACCGTCGCGACGGATGAGAGAGATACGGACGACACAGTAAAGCTTATGAAGCTGCCGACAAGCTATCCGCAGGGAGCGGAAAAGGTAATAATCTATTCGGCAACCGGAAGGCGTGTTCCGGCAGGAAAGTTGCCGAGCGATGTCGGATGTATAGTTATGAATATAACAAGCGTCGCAACGCTTTACAGGTTTATTTCTACGGGTATGCCGCTTGTTTCAAAAAGAATAACGGTAGACGGCACTGCCGTAAAGGAGCCTAAAAATGTTATAGTGCCGATAGGAACCAAAATTTCGGATTTGCTTGAATTTGCGGGCGGAGTTACGGACGACGCCGCGGAAATAATAATGGGCGGACCTATGATGGGCGTGGATGTGTGCGACAGGGACGCGGTTATAGAAAAGCGCAACAACGCCGTTACCGTTATGAGCGAAAAAATAGAAGAGCCTGAAACAGGACCGTGTATTCACTGCGGAAGATGCGCGAGCGTATGTCCTATGAGGCTCTACCCGTCAATGGTTGACGCGGCGCTTAATCACGGCGCGGCGGATAGGCTTGAAAAGCTAAATGTAAATTACTGTATGGAATGCGGAAGCTGTTCGTTCGTATGTCCCGCAAAGCGGCCGCTTACACAGGTAATGCGCCTTGCAAAAACAGAGCTAAGGAGGAAGCCGCAATGAGGGAAATGCTGAATGTTTCTTCATCGCCGCATATAAGACATCAGGAGACCGTTTGCGGAATTATGACTGATGTGGTAATAGCGCTTATGCCCTCCGCGGTGTACGGCTGTATACTTTTCGGCTTTAAGGCGGCGGCGGTGCTTATTACCTGCGTCGGATTTGCGGTATTGAGTGAATTTTTGTGGGATAAGGCGCTTAAAAAGCCTAATTCCGTAAAGGATATGTCGGCTGTTGTAACGGGACTTCTTCTCGGTATGAACCTGCCGCCGTCGCTTCCGCTTTGGCAGGCGGCGATAGGCAGTATCTTCGCAATTATAGTTGTAAAGCAGATGTTCGGCGGAATAGGGTGCAATTTCGCAAATCCTGCTATTGCCGCCCGTATAATGCTTTTGGTTTCGTTCCCTGCTTCTATGACAAGGTTTACAGAGCCTATTTCGGATACCGTAAGCTCTGCTACGCCGCTTTTATATGCGGACGGGACAACATCCTTTACATACTCCTTTAAGACGCTTTTCTTCGGTATGCACGCAGGCTCGATAGGCGAGACCTCCGCGTTTTTGCTATTGATAGGCGGTCTTTATCTTGTCATACGCCGAATTATATCTCCCGTAATACCTGCTTGCTTTATAGGTACTGTCACGTTGCTTTCGCTGGTTTTCGGTCAAAGCGTTATGATTTCGGTTCTTGGCGGCGGACTGATTTTAGGTGCGGTATTTATGGCTACGGATTATACTACAAGCCCGATTTCACTGCCCGGTAAGGCAATTTTCGGCGTAGGCTGCGGTATCGTGACATTTGTAATAAGGAAATTCGGCTCTCTTACGGAGGGCGTTTCATATGCAATTCTGCTTATGAATATACTGGTTCCGTATATTGACCGTTTTACGCTCTCAAAGCCTTTCGGATATATTAAGCCTGTAAAGGAGAAAGCGGAATGAATAAGCTCTTTGATTTTTTAAAGAAAAACAGCACTGATATTATAAAGCCGACCGCCGTGCTGCTTGCGATTTGCGTTATAATTCCTCTGGCGCTTTCTCTTACAAATAAAATCACGGTAAAAAAGATAGCAAGGCTTGAGGAAGAAAACAGCAAAAAGGCTATGGCAAGCCTTATAACGGCAGACGACTTCCGTACCGTTACCGTTTCCGATACAGAATATTACGAGGCGGTAAAGGACGGAGAGACCGTAGGCTACATCTTCAAGACCTCGGCTAAGGGCTACGGCGGCGATGTTTCCGTAATGACGGCGGTAAATCCCGACGGAACGGTAAAATCGGTCGCAATACTCGATGTTTCGAACGAAACACCGGGACTTGGGCAAAACGCCGCGAAGGAAAGCTTTTACTCGCAGTACGCAGGCAAGAAAAAGGGCGTCTCACTGCTTAAAAACGGTGCCGAAGGCGAGAAAAACGAGGTTGACGCAGTTACGGGAGCTACTATTACCTCAACTGCGGTAAACCGTGCCGTTAATGAAGCTCTTGACGAATTTGAAAAGCTTTCCGGCAACACAAATACGGCGGAGGTGACGGACGGTGAATAAAAAATATCTCGGCTACTTTACAAACGGAATTATAAAGGAAAACCCGACGCTCAGACTGGTACTCGGTACCTGCCCGACGCTTGCCGTTACAACGGCGGCGGTAAACGGCATAGGGATGGGGCTTTCGGCTACGCTCGTTTTGGTATGCTCCAATCTTGCAATATCACTGCTTCGCAATATTATACCCGATAAGGTGCGTATACCTGCATACATAACCATAATTGCGGGATTTGTAAGCGTTGTGCAAATGCTTGTAAAGGCGTTTTTGCCGTCTGTTGATAAGGCGCTCGGAATATATCTTCCGCTTATAGTTGTAAACTGTATTATTCTCGCGAGAGCGGAAATGTTTGCGTCAAAGCACTCGGTTTTGCCGAGCGTGCTTGACGGTCTCGGTATGGGTATAGGCTTCACCGCCGTGCTGACTCTTATGGGGGCAATACGGGAAATTTTAGGTGCGGGAACACTGTTTTCTTTGCCGATAACCTCAAAATTTATTGACCCGATGATAATATTCCTGTTGCCGCCGGGCGGATTTTTCGTATTCGGAATACTTGTTGCGGCGTCCAACGCCTTAGCAAGGAAAAACGGGAAAAAGCCTGTCGAGCATCTCGGCTGCGAAGCTTGTCCGTCAAAGGGCGTTTGCGGCTCGGCTAAAAAGGAGGCGGCGGTAAAT
This sequence comes from Ruminococcaceae bacterium UBA6842, assembly GCA_002451855.1. Lineage (GTDB taxonomy): Bacteria > Bacillota > Clostridia > Oscillospirales > Acutalibacteraceae > UBA737. The sequence continues at coordinate 6,377 of DKDS01000017.1, forward strand.
GAACAGTAACACGGCGATTGCTTCCATACTTCTGGCGGCAATTCTTACAAACAATATGGTATTGTCGAAATTCCTCGGAATATGTCCGTTTTTGGGCGTTTCCAAAAAAACCGAAACCGCATTTTCAATGAGCATTGCGGTAACGCTTGTAATGGTGGTCTCAACTGCCGTAACGTGGCCTATTTATCATTTTATCTTAGCGCCCGATTACACATATCTTGAAACGATAGTATTTATACTTGTTATAGCCGCAATAGTTCAGCTTATAGAAATTGTGCTTAAAAGATACATAAAACCGATTTATAATGCGCTTGGCATATATCTGCCGCTTATTACCACAAACTGCGCCGTACTCGGTATAACAATGCTGAACATTACAAACGGGCTGAGTTTTGTTCAGTCTCTTTTCAACGCATTGGGCGCGGGTCTTGGGTTTATGCTTGCAATGCTTTTGTTTTCGGGCGTTCGGGAAAGACTTGAAACTGCCGATATACCCGAATTTTTAAAGGGCTTGCCCATAACCCTTATTGCGGCGTCGCTCGTTTCGCTTTCGTTTTTGGGCTTTGCGGGAATAGGGGGTTAAGCGTATGGAAATACTTATACCCGTTATAATAGTGGCTGTGATAGGCTTGATTGCGGGCGTCGGACTTTCGCTTGCCTCAAAATTTATGGCTGTTCCCGTGGATGAAAAGCAGGTTAAAATAAGGGAGGCGCTGCCGGGCGCTAATTGCGGAGCGTGCGGCTATTCGGGATGTGACGGCTACGCCGCCGCCTTAGCGGCAGGCGAGGCTGAACCTGATAAATGCGCCCCCGGCGGAGACGCTGCCGCAGGCGCTATTGCCGAAATACTGGGCGTTGAGGTTAAAAGCGAGGCTAAAATTGCGTTTATTGCCTGTAACGGTACTCCCGAGGGCGTAAGAACAAAATACGCGTATTCAGGTATACAAAGCTGTGTCGCCGCAAACGGGCTGAGCGGCGGACCGCTTGGCTGTGAATACGGCTGTATAGGCTTCGGGGATTGCTTTAAGGCGTGCGGCTTCG